>CAZTNL010000415.1:0-3576 GCA_964614885.1 uncultured Calditrichaceae bacterium
AAGTGGATTTCTTCGGTGACCGGAGTGTCCTCCAGCAGGGCGGCGCCGAACAATTTTACCCGGCCCTGCGAGGTGGCGGCGTTATATTTCTCCAGACTTCGCAGCAGCTTTACCATGCTGCGAATCTGTGCTGCGGGATCGGTCGCCAGGCTGACAAAACCTGTCCCACACTGCCGCAGAACACTCTGCGGCACGCTCGTCAGGTGTGAGCGAATCAAATGCAGCAGCCGTTCCGGAACGCTCTCGTCCGCTTTTTGCGCAGCAACTTCTACAAACATCAGCCCCCTGAGTTCTTCGCATGCGGGTAGTTCTTCTTCAGCATCGTGTTGGCCGGCAAGACCGAGTTTGCTCAGCAGTGACTGGTCATCGTCGGACTCGCACTCGGCCAGTTCCTCCCCGGTTTGCGGTTCGCCGAAAAAATCTTCCATCGGCCTCTGGCCCAGGATAAACTCGTACTCGGCTGCGTCGACCGGGTCTGCTTCTTCTTTGTACGGTCTGCTGTTTTCGGGCAAAACGAATGTCAGCGTCCAGTAGTCGCGCAGGGCTTCCAGAGATGAGTCCGGGGTGAGGGAGCGCAGTCGCTCGCCGATGAGTTTGAGCAGAGCCTTTTCCTCGACGCGCGTGCCTTTGGCGACATGTTCATAGGCTTCGGTGAGGGAGGCGGCCAATTCGATATCGACGCCGGCATCCGCGCTGTGAGCCAGCAGCTCGCGGGCGTCGTCGAAGCGTTCTTGCCTCCAGAGTTCTTTCAGTTCGGTTTTTACGGCAGCAACCGGCCGGCTTTTGCCATTGGCGAGCGTATTGTCCGGTCCATTCTGTTTGCCGTTGCTGCTAACGGCCGCATCAGGCGCCGTTTGTGGTGCGAGATCGTCGTTGGCAGCCCGTTCGAACAGTTCCGACGCGAATGGGGATTCGACGTTGTGCGTGTTGAAGAGTTCAACCAGGCGGAGGCAGATGTTCTCTTCTTCCGGGTTGAGGGAAACCGCCTTCTCATAAAGATGGAGCGCCGGCTCCGAGACTTCCTGCAGCCCGAGTCGCGCCTGAGCTGCTTTCAGACAGATGTCAGGGTTTTCCGGGTCGAGCTCAAGAAGCTGAGTCAGTTTTTCATCCGCCTCGAGGTAGTGCTCGCGCTCGAGGTACGAACTGCCGAGCGTATAGAGCAACTTGTAGCGCCGCGTTTGGCCATTGAGCTGTATAGGTGTCATGCTGAACCATCACTCGAAGTTTGTGTGTCCTGTATGTCTTTCAGCTCGTTTTCGAGCATTTTGATCGCTTCATCTTCTTTTCGGCCATCGCTCAGATATTTCTGCGACAGCATGGTGTTGATTTGTGGGTGAATGTTTTTCGCAAGGTTGAGGTCGAGTAGCATCCGGAAAACACGCAAAGCCCGGTCATCGTTACGCCCGAGGATGAGGTAGATATTGGCCAGCGTGGCGTAGTATTTGAGTCGCTCCGGATGCCGGGCAAGCATGCGTTCGTACACCGTGGCCGCTTTCACATAGTGCCCACGCAGGTAATGAAAACGAGCGCGGCTGGTGGGGGCGAAGATGAGGAAGCCGAAAACGGGCAAGACGATGAGGGCCGCAACCGCTCCCCCGAGATAGGCGACATTGTTGAGCGCGAGGCCTGTGTTCGGGCCCGCGCCGGGCGCTTTGGTTGTGTTGAGCTTTTCTTTGGCCTGGATGAGGAGGTTGAGGACGTTGTTGTCCTGCGGCGCCAGCAGCCTTAGTTTTTCCAGGGCAAGAACCGCCTGCATCCATTCCTCCTTCCCCATCGAGGAGACTGCCTGGTCGTAGAGCGATTTGAAATATTCGTTTGAGGTCATGGTCGCGGGCGCCCCGCTTTTTTCCTGCGCCGCGCGCAGCCGCTCGATGAGCTTTCGTGTATCTTTGTAGTTGGGCAGCAGAGTGTTGACCTTTTCAAGAGAGGCCAGAGCGCCGCGAAGATCCTTGCGCTTCATCGCCGCTACCCCGTCGAGGTAATACTGGCGGGCGATGGTCTCTTTGCTTTGGGATTCGAGTCTTCGATTCGCTTCCTTGAGCTTGGCCTGAGCTTCTTCCTGCTGCGGGTCAATTTCCAGCACGTTCTCAAAAGCGATGATGGCGCGTGTCCAGTTCTTGTCGTCGAGCGCTTTTTGTCCGGCGGCCAGTTCTTCCTGCAAACGCTGGTCTGCCTGCGCCTTCTCGTAAGCGCTCTTGACCGCGGCAAGCTCGGCCTCGATAGCCGCATCTGCGGGTGCATTTTGCGCGAGCGTTGCGTAACTGTTGACTGCGGCCTCCAGGTCACCCTCCGCGGCCTGTTTTTGGGCCAACGCGTGCATGTCCTGCAGAAATTGCTGCCGTGCTCTTGAATTGACCAGCGAATCGATCAGGGCGCGTTTCTCAGCCAGCCCTTTGCGGTCCGGCGTCAGGGCTTGAATCTGGCGCACCAGGGCCTCCGCCTGCACATAGTCGCCGCGCTTGATGGCTTGCTCTACTCGGGTCTCGATGGCGCTGACCCGCTCTTCTGTTTCAATGATCCCGATTAGATTTTGGAAGAAGCTGCTCTTGTCCTTGAATTTTTGCTGCCCCTCACGCAGCGTGGCGAGCGCTTCAGCGTAGCGGCCCATCCGGTAATAGACCCGACCCAGCTCAAAAGAAATTTGCGACTGGATGGCTCGGTCCTTGGCTATCTTCCGGGCAGCGAGCAGCGTCTCTTCTGCCTGAGCCAACTTGCCCAGCTGTTTCTGGCAAATGGCCAGGTGGTACGCGATTCTGGATGCCAGCTTAAACGAAACGTTGCTCTTGCGCGCTGAGCGTGCCTGGTCCAGATACGTTTCAGCATTCTCGTAGTCGCGCAGCTGCTTGTACACCAATCCGATATTGTAGTAGGCTTCGGTGAAGTGAGCATCTAGTTCGACCGCCTTCTTGTAATCGCTGATCTTGGCCTGGGCCTCTTTCTCGCGAATTCCCTTGTTGAACCATTCGATCGCATTCTTATTCTGCGATTGAGCGAACGTTGGCGATGCGCCCGTGGCGACGAGCAACAGCGAAACGAACAGGTGAAAAAAGCTTCGACTCTGCAATGGACTACCTCCCGAACTCATTTGTTGAGGACAATCGTTTCAATCTAGAATTCTAGCGCAACGGTCTCTCCGCGCGAGAGCTCGACCCCGGACTTTTTCTTGAGAACTTTTTTCCCGCGATCGACAATTTTTATTTCGTAGGTGCCGCTGCTCAGGCGCAGACCGCTGTCCCTGAAGCGGCTCAGTGCGCCGTAGCGCGCATTGTTGACGTAGATAGAGGCGCCCCTGTAGGCCGGGGAATCGAACTTGCCTACAAGGAAAATGCGCCCCTGGCTACCCGAAAACTCAGACCCGGCGGCTGAAGCGCCACCCTCCCGACGACTCTGATCCTCGGCGATCGGCTGCAGATAGATCTGTTCGTTTTTGTAGAGAATGGTTTCGTTGTCGTCGGCCAGCGCCCAAGCATACGCCCCGGCGGAAAGCCTGGCGCCCGAGCGGAGACGCGAAATGCTGTCCAGAAGGCGAACGCCATGCGAATCCTCCAGCGCTTTCAACGATTGGCGATCCGGGAC
>CAZTNL010000416.1:0-3564 GCA_964614885.1 uncultured Calditrichaceae bacterium
AGAGTTTGCAGGCGATTCCGCCGCTCCTCAGGAGCAAACGTGTGTTGCGAATAGCGCGGCTCGTGACCAGGCCGGTCCGGCAGAATCCAGATTTGCAAAAGTCCGGCCTCCTCCGTGGCCGAGCCGTTGACCTCCGAGTGCAGAATGCTGCTGCCTGCCGACATCACCTGCACATCGTTTGGCCGAATGCTCTGCTCGTGCCCCTCGCTGTCCCGGTGTTGCAGCTGGCCCAGCAGCGGCACCGTCACGATCTCCATATTCTCGTGCGGATGCGTGCCGAAGCCTCTTTGCGGCGCGATGACGTCATCGTTCAGGACTCTCAGCATGCCGAAATTTACACGCCCGGGATCGTAGTAGCCGCCGAAACTGAAAGAGTGGTAGGTTTGCAGCCAGCCGTGATCGAGGTAGCCGCGCGAATTTGCTGTGTGGAGAATCGTTTTCATTCGTGCCTCTCATCAAGCGGGCGGGGCTGTCGCGCAATCAAATTGCAGCGGCTGCCCGTCCCGCTTGATTACTCCTTAGTTGAGCGATTCTTGACCGGGGTGGCCGGTGTTCTACCTTCACTTCAGGTTGCTGGGGGCGGAGGAGAAGCGCACGCTGAAGCGTGAACACCCTCTTTTGAACGCCAGAACCCGTTGATGGGACAATTCAAGGCAAAATCGCGCAATTTAGGTTGCTATTGCTTTACCGCCTCAACACTGAGCGCGATCTTGATTTCATTGCCGACCATAAGGCCGCCATTGTCCATGGTCTTGCTCCACTTCAGCCCAAACTGTGTCCGGTCCAAGGTGGCGCTGCCTTCCAGGGCAATGCGGGTCTTGCCCCACGGGTCGACGATCTTGCCGCCGAATTCAAACGGAATCTCGATTTCCCGGGTGACGCCATGCAAGGTCAAATCGCCGACCGCGATCATCTTGTCCCCCTTCTTCTCGATACGCTTTGACTTGAAGGTCATCTTTGGGTACTTGCCAACCTCAAAAAATTCCTCTCCCTTCAAATGCTGATCGCGCTCTTCATTGTCGGTATCCACGCTCGCCGTGGAAATGCTCAATTCAGCCGCGGATTTGCTGATATCTTTCTCGTCGTAATCTATCGTGCCGGTAAACTCGTCAAATCTGCCGTTCACCTTACTGATGACCAGGTGACGAACGCTAAAGGTGATCGAAGAATGCACGGGATCGATCTGGTAAATGTCGCCGGCCTGAGCGCTGCCAAAGACGGAAAGACACGCAATGGCTGTGAGTAATTTGATTGTGGAATGCATGAAATCCTCCAGTTATTCAATTTAAACATTAAATGTGTAGACACTTATTACCGCAAAAAAAATTATCCTCTCATCTTGTCCAGCAACCTGTTCAGTTGTGCCGCCTCTTTGGGAGTTAGCGAGTCAAACTCGACATCCCATCGCGCCATGATTTTATCGAGTTCATCAAGTACCTCCAGTCCCTTCCCGGTGATAAGAACATCCACGGCCCGGCGGTCGCTTGGGCAGGAAGTTCTCCGCAGCAACCCTTTTATGCGCAGCTTCTCGACCAGCCGAGAGGTGTTGGACATCTTATCCAGCATGCGCTCCCTAATCAGGTTCACCGTGGCCGGGTTGGGATGCTGACCTCGCAGAATCCGCAAAATATTGTACTGCTGCGGCGAAATGCCATACGGTTTCAATCGTCTCAAATGCAACGCGTTCAACCAACTGCCCGTGTACAAGATGTTGACGACGAGCCTCTCATAAATGCTCTTGAACGAACTTGTTTTTATCTCTTTTTCCAGTTCCATAACACAGCGCTTATAAAAGTACGGCGACAATATATGTATAAACATTTAAATTTGCAACACTTTTCTTCACGCCGTTTAACCAGAAAAGCCAGCGTCGTGATGCGAGCCATCGCAATACGGCTTGTTTTTCGATACGCTGCAGCGGCACAAAGCGTAGCGGCGCTTGTTGACCGGCTGCGTCTCCGCGTTGACGAGCAGCTCGATGTCGCCCTCCACATTGTACGGCCCGTTTTCCGCTATCTTAAGAGCGGGGGCGCGCTCGGGCTCGACTCCGCGGACATGACCAACCGAATAGCTGAGCGCGCCGGACGGGCAACGTTCTATCAGTTCGATGATCGTCTCGACTTCGGCGGCGTCCGGCTCGATCCACGGCCGCTGCCCCAGGCGGAAAACCGGCGAAAGGCGCTCGACGCACTCGGCCGCATGGCTGCACACGACACGGTTGTCGTAAATGGTAATCTCCCGGCCGGGGTAAGCGCGCTGCTTATTCAGAGGTTTGTCCGTTTCCCGGCGACCGGAGAATCCGGCGGCTACGTGGGCGCCGTCGCAGAAAGGCTTCTTTGCGGAGGCGCCACAACGACAAAGCGCGACCTTGCTCCCGACCGGAAGCGCCTCCCCTTTGGAGTCTTGCAACTCCGTAAGCCCTTTGACGATAAGAGGGCCGCTTTCCATAACCTGGATGGTTATTCCTTCTGAGGCCTTGCTTTCCATATTTTCCTTTTCAGATTAAATTTTCAGAATGCCGTTCAGCTTGCAAGCCACACCCTCAGTCTCCCGGAGACGCGGGCTGTCATTCGAGTCCCGGATTCCAGGTATTTTCGAAGACCACTTCGGAGAGGGGCTTCCGTGTACGTTCCGCGCTTTCCTTTTCCGCCAGCGATTCCGGCAGGATATTTGCGTCCCCGTGGTACCCGAGGACGAGAATCGAAACCGGCTCATATTCCGCAGAAATTCCGAATTCCTCGCGCGCCTTGTCCACGTAAAACCCGGCCATTTGGTGTAAAATCAAGTCCATGGAAGTTGCTTGCACAGTAAGATTGCCTACGGACAGGCCCACGTCGTGCAGGGCGTGCCGATTCGGCTTGCCGTTATGTGAGAAATTCAACTTCGCCGCCACCAGAATAAGTACCGGAGCGTCTTTCGCCCAAACGCGGTTGGGTTCCATCAGGCAATTGAGCAACTTCTCGTATGCTTCCGGGCTTTCCTTCGTGGCCAGAAGAAAGCGCCACGTCTGTTCGTTGAAACTCGACGGCGCCCAACGCGCAGCCTCAACAATTGCTTTCAGAATATCCGGCGTCAGCGGGCGGTCAGAAAACGCGCGCGGGCTCCACCTAACGGCCAGCAGCGGGTGAATAGGCGCCTCGGTTTTTGCCGGTTTTTCGTTTCGCATTCACTATACTCCTTTCGTTTGATAGGCTGCAATATTCCTAGCGCGGCGAAGCTTTTTTTTCTTCGAGTCCTTCCGAAGTTCCGCGAAAATTCTCTTGTTTCAATTATTCCATCCGTGGCTGAGGTTTGCCCATGCAGTTAACCGGCTGGCTCTTTCTCCGGTCTTGAGATTCGCAATTTTTTCATGCGCGAGCGTAGCGTCCCGGGGTTGAGACCGAGCTGCTCGGCAGCTCCAAGTTTCCCCTCGACTTTCCAGCCGGTTTGCCGCAAGACCGCGAGAATGTGGTTTCGTTCGATCTCTTGCAGTGAATTGTTGGCCGGATCACCGGCGGGAACCGTGGAGACGCCGATGTGGTCGGCTTTCAGAACGCTGCCGTCACACAGGATTAGGGCGCGCTC
>CAZTNL010000417.1:0-3552 GCA_964614885.1 uncultured Calditrichaceae bacterium
CCAGACTTTGATCGCGCATGATCCGGTATCCTGCCAGACCACTGCACTCGTCCGGTTCCACGGACTCCCGCCATGTCAGCCGGATGCCGCTGACGCTGCTGAGCTGCTCACATTGCAGTCCGTCCGGCGCCGGCGGCGCCACGTCGTCCAGGCGAAAACGAAGGCCGGCCGGGTTGCTGGCGTTTCCTGCGGCATCTACTACCTTAAGAGCCACTTCTACCGGCAGGCAGGCGTCCGTCTGCAGAGAGTAGGCGAGCGTCGTATCCAAAGTCGCCGCGGCGTTTCCGAGCGCCAGCGAGAACTTCAGTTCCCCGTTCTCGATGATTTGGATCCTGGCCAGTTTTCCAGGGGCGGCATCGCGCGCCTGCAACGCCAATTGAATCGTGCGGGTGTTAACCCAATTTCTCTCATTGGAGACGACCATCTCAGGTATTGCGAAGCCGGCGATCGCCGGAGGCGCGGCGTCCTGAATCGACCGGACCGTATCCGAAAGGACTGCGCGTCCCTGGAGGTCGCTGGCCACAACCCAGTAAGAGTAGTCGCCGCCGTCGACGAGGTTGTCGAAGGTGAACAGAGTGTCCGGCGTGACAGCGGAGAGCGCCGATGCGTAGTCGGCATCTTTGGCCACGAAAACCGAGTAAAGGCCGGTCGCAACAACTCCGGACCATGCGACCTGGTTGCTGTGCCCGGAGGTAAATTCTGGTTCCGGCGCCATTCTGATGTCTGAGATCGGGGTAAACGTACAGGTTGAGAAGCCTCCGGTGCGCGCCAGGTTGCCAAGCGAATCAAAAGGCTGAACCTGGTAGACGAAATCCCGCTGCCCTGTGCGCGGCGAAAACCGGTCTTCATACGCCGTTCGGCTGGCGTCGACCGTGTCTATAACGCTGCCGTCGCGCAGGATCCGGTAGCCGGCCAATCCGATGCCGCCATCCGCCACCTGGTTCCATTCGAGGGCGATGGAATTGCCGGACTGCACGCAGTTTAGGGATACATCCGGTGGCGGGGTCGTATCGATCCTGATCCGGAGCAGGGAAGGGGCATCGGGTTGCGGCGCCCCGCCATTGCCCGAAAGGACGAAGCTTCCTGCCCGGCTTTCGGCGGTGTGGGAAGCATCTTTTCCTTCTGGGAGAAATTCGTAGCAACCGTCACGCAGCTGCTGCATAAAAACAACCTGTTGCTGCGCCGGAAAGCCGTAGCCGGTCGCAGTCAGAGTTCCCGTGAAGAAGGTGTCCTCAACGGCCGCGGCCCAGTCCGGGACGCCGCAGTCGCGGCGGAACAGGAGCGCTTGCCAGAGGCCGGCCTCGTCCTCGAGACTCACGTCGACCTGCAAGAGCGGAGCGTTCCACCAGCCCGGGACCGTTGCGGAGTCCAGCTGCGCGATCCCGCTGCTGATAACCGTCGGAGCACGCGTATCCTGGGCGGAAGCGGTGCTGTCGGCGTAGGGACTACACAGGAGTTCGAGCTGTGTGCTGTCGATGACTGCGGCGCAGTCAACCAGACACCTGGGCAGGTAGAGCGCGCTGGTATAACTGTATGTGACACCGCCCGCGAGCGAATTTACGGTTTCGACGACCATGGTATCGGCCGCGAGGTCGACCGTTCTGGGGAAATTGAAGAGCTCGCCAGTGGCCAGGTTGCGAACAAGCGTGATGACGAATGGATTTCGGATGCTGTCCAGGGGCACTGGCAACGTACCCACGTCCGGCAGCCTGAAAGCTATCTGATTCTGCGTTCCCGTGGTGAACTCCGGTTCTTCGAGCATCACCGGAGGCGGGACGTTTTCCACGCACGCTGCGGCTTCGATTTGGCGCAGCAGGAAAGGCAGCAGCGCATCGCCGGCAGCGCGGGCCGGTTCGACGCGATTTTGCGCCAGCGCCTGCGGCAAGAACCAAATCAGGCTTGCCAGAACCGGAGCGCACTTGAGGAGCAGGTAGAATCTCTGAGAATTTGAGCGAGAGAACACGCTCACCCTCCTTTATTTGAGAAGCGTCAGCTTGTACGAGCGAACGAAATCGTGCGACCTGAGTCTGATGACATAAACGCCGCTGCTGACGGGTTGGCCGGCATCATTTCGGCCGTTCCAGGTTACCGCATATTCTCCGGGTCGCTGCTTCTCAGCTACCAGCGTTTTGACCTTGTGACCTCTGATGTTGAAAACTTCGAGAACTACCGGAGTAGCCTCGCTGCTGAATGCGGGTACATCGTACCTGATGGTTGTTGTCGGGTTGAACGGATTCGGGTAATTCTGCTTTAGCGCAAACGCCACAGGCAGTTTCGTCTGTCCGGGCGCCAGCTTGGCCACAGAGTTTGCCGGCAGGAGATCACAGAAAAATGTGTCCGACCAGGCACTCTCGAATTGCCCCACCCGCGCCTTAATGCGCCAGTAGATCCCTTCCCATGGCACGCTAAATTCGAAACACTGTGTCATGAGCGGTCCGGCGGTTACATTCGTTACCGTGTTTCCGAGCAGCCCCGGAAAGCGCGCTCCTTCAACGAAGTATTCCGGCACGACTCCCGGTGTGCTCGCTGTGGCCGGCGTCCAGCAGACGGTGGTGTCATTCTCGCACCATGCTGAGTCCGGCGCTGCGACAAAGAGCGCTATGCTATTCGGCCTGGCCACCGGCTGTCGGTTGCCGAGGTGGTCGATCGAAAAAACGCGCCACACCGTCGACAGTAAACTCTCATCTGCAGGCAATCCCCGGTCTACGAACGTGTGGGAGCCTTCCCCCGCGGCAACGGTGGCGATCACCGAATCCTCGCGCGTGATCTGATACAGGGCTGTTCCGCTGCAGTTGTCCGGTGCGGCCGGCCAGTGCAGATGCACATCAACCTTTTCCGGGCTGCCGAACAGTGGCGCTTTTACCGAGTCGATGGCGCTTTCGACGATTGCCGGCGGCACACCGTCGAAACGGGCGCTGGCAATGCCCAGCTCCGCGTAGGTCGATGACCAGGGCGATATGTGCCCCCAGCGATCTTTGGCGCGAATTCTGAAATAGAGCCGGTCGTCCTGAGCGTTTGCAAACGGGAAATCGTCATTCCGGCTGAAGGTGTACGATTGTCCGGCCGCCGCCAGGCGCCGTTCCGTTTTCTTGAAGGAAAAGGTCGAGTCGATACTGATCTGGGTGAAAATGGAGTCGGCTCCGGCGGGGGCGCCGAGAATCGTACCGTTTTCATCGATCCAGTCCCAGAAGGCATTGAGACTGTCTCTGAAGCAACCGGGTTTGAGATCGGCTATTTTTGGGGTAAAGCTCCAGCGCGGGGAAAACCCGCCGCGGTGCATGCTACTGCTGGCAGACCTTTGCCCCAGCGAGTCGATGCCGATCACTGAGAATTCGTAAGAGCGGCCGATGTCGAGGTTCGCGACCAGAAAAGTGTCGGCCTTAACCACGAAGGAGTCGGAGAGCGTCCCGGTTGTCCCAACCGATGAATACTTGACCACGAAGCGGCTTACGGCAGGATCGTTGAAATCTTCCCACGACAGGAAAACGCTTCCTGTTTGTGCCCCGGGTGGGACCGGCAGGGGCTGGACGGAGAAGTCGACGCCGTCCGGAC
>CAZTNL010000418.1:0-3548 GCA_964614885.1 uncultured Calditrichaceae bacterium
AGAATTCATCGCGGAGGTTTGATAAGGGGACAGATGAAATACTTCACAAATTTTGAGCTGTTTGGCCCGGTGACCGATGAAAACGGCATGCCTGTTCTGGGAGCGGACGGTACTTTCCAGTTGATTCCCATCGACTCTTCCTCGTCAGGTGACGGCAAAATCGTGGATATGAACGGCAGCCGCGAACTGTTTACTCAGGCAAAACTCGTCTACAAATTCACACCTGCGATTAAGCTTGCGTACACTTATTTGCGAAATGATGACGACTTCAGGGAATTCAGCGGTGACAATGAGCGGAGTTTCATTTTGAACCCGGACGGGGCCCGTAAAAAATTTCGAGTTGGCAACACGCACATTGTCAAGTTTACGCATGCGCTGAGCTCGCGCACTTTCTATGATGTCGGTTTTTCTTATTTTAATAAAACGTTCGAGGCCAAGACGTTCGAGGACCTCAAATTCCAAAAAGACGCAAATGGAAATCCGATTCTGACGGCGGACGGCGGCAAACTGATCGAGAATCCACGGCGCTACGTTCATCCCGATTTGCTGACGGAGTTGCCTTTCAGTTTCAGGACGGGCGGCACGGATCTGAAGCGATTTCGACGGGAAACCAAGACCATTCTCGGCAAGCTTGACCTGACCAGCCAGGTAACCAACAATCACCAAATCAAAACCGGCATTGAGTTCAGGCGGCACGACATCTTTTTCGATGATGTCGAGCTTCGACCGGTCAGTCGCTCATTTGACCCCCTGACCGATGACCCTTACGTCGACTTTCAAGTGTTGCCGGTCAGTTCAGAATTCCACGACACTTACCGCCACAAACCGACGGAGTATTCGGCCTACATCCAGGACAAGATGGAATTCGAGAGCATGATCGTCAATATCGGTGTCAGGATCGACCGCTTCAACCCCGACGGTGTGATTCTGACGGACGAGTCAGACCCGAGCATTTATGATCCGATCAAGCCGGACCACCGCTTCAACGATTTGAATGGCGACGGTTTTCAGGATCCGGGCGAAACCAGCCTGACGGTTGAGCAGCGCCGCGCCTTCTGGTTCAGGAAGGCGGGCAGCAAGACACGCATCAGCCCGCGTATCGGTGTGGCTTTTCCAATTACAGACCGTGGCGTGTTCCATTTTTCCTATGGCCATTTCATCCAGATACCAAATTTCGGGCGTCTTTATCAGAATCCCGAGTTCGAGCTCGGCTCCGGAACCGGCAATCAGGGCACGATCGGAAATGCCGACCTGAAGCCGGAGTTCACCATCAGCGGCGAAATCGGCCTGCAGCAGCAACTCTCCGATGATATCGGCGCCGATGTCACTATCTTTTTCCGGGACATCCGCGATCTAGCGGGCACCAATTCTGATGAGATTCTGGTCTTTGGCGGCTCGCAGAGCTACAACAAAATCGTCAACAGCGATTTCGGGTTCGTGCGGGGCGTGGTGCTCTCGCTGAGTCAACGGTTCCGGGGCGGTTTCTCGGCCAATCTGGATTATACTTTCCAGATTGCCAAGGCCACCAACTCAGACCCAGAGGCCGCCCGCAATGCGCGCGCGGGAGGAAGAGAGCCGGAGATTGAGCTGACAAAAGTCGACTGGGACCAGCTGCATACCCTGAATGCCACACTTTCCTATGCCTATCGCAGACTGGGGGGGAGTCTGATTTTTCAATACGGCTCCGGCCAACCGTTCACGCCGCGGGAAGGGGCGGACGTATCGACCCTGCTGACCAACAGCGAGCGCAAGCCCGCCTTTGTCAATCTGGACTTGCGGGCCTCATACGACCTGCCTCTGGGCGGCGGCCGCCGCGCAAACCTTTTCGTGCGGGTCTTCAATGTTCTCGACCGGCTCAACCAGGTCAATGTCTTCGACGACACGGGGGATGGCCGGTTTACCACCGACGAGCAGCGTGCCGTCGATACCGGATTTCCAAACGTCGTGAACACGAAGAGCACTTTTTTTACCAACGAAACGCATTTCTCCGAGCCCAGAAGAGTCGAAGTTGGAATGGGCCTCTACTTTTAGGGAAAAATAAAAATGAACATGCAGGTAAACATGAAAAGAGCATTTGCGTGTGGCGCCATCTGGGTGAGCCTGCTCCTGACGGTGCTCTCCTTTTCCTCCGTTCAGGCGCAGAACAGCGGCCGGCAATTCCGGCGCTCGGCAGTGCACAACGCGAACCTGGTGAAAACGGTTTTCGGCAACTGGGGCGTCATTGCTCAGCCTGCCGAGGCCGGTCCGCGCGGCGCCTGGATCCACGAAAACAACGGCTACATCGGCGATGTCAGCCCGATGATGGGCGCCGAGGTCAATGTCGACAGCGTTGTTTTTCACTCCGTCGTTGTTACACCCGTCTCCCGACCTACGCAGAACCAGGAGGAGTCCTCATCAGGAAAGTTTTGGGGTTTTGAACCTGACGGTCGTTATTTCAACAACAATCAGGCGCGGGTCGCGATGAGCACAAATCCCAATTCCTGGCCGCCGTTCTGGCCAGACAAGCTGGATGATGCTGAAGATCCCGGCTGGCGTGGCTCCTGGAATGGCCTCTTTGGCAAGAGCGTTTTCAACGCGGATCAGGAGAGCTTCTTCGTCATGGACGACAACAACGATGAAGAGTTCAACTTCTCTGCGAACAACTCTAGCGGAGTCGCTTTTAAACCGGATGCGACCAACCCGACGCGCTCCGGTCTCGGCCTCCAGGTGAAGGTTCGCGGATTGCAGTGGGCTCAGTTTTTGGCCCAGGATACCATTTTCTGGCTCTATGAAATTCTCAACAGCGGCACGACCGACTACTCGCGCACGGCATTTGGCATGTTGGTCGGAACCTTTATCGGTGTGACCGGAAACACTCAGAGTGGCAACGAGTTTGACGACGATTACTCGTTTTTCGACGTCGAACGCGATATGACATTTACCGCTGATTTCGACGACAATGTCAGCCGAAATCCACTCTGGGTCGGCAGCGACGTCGGAGTGGTTGCCTACGCCTTTCTGGAAAGTCCCGGCAATCCCTTCGATGGCATCGACAATGACAGCGATGCCCAGGACGCGCTCATTCCGACGGGCGCGGTGTTTACCGAGCAGGACTTTAGCCCGCGTTTTATCAATGCCGGAGACCAGGTCGTGCTTATCGACGAGGACTTCAGCCGGCGGACGGTGACGGTTCCGGCGACAGACACCGTGTTCGTAACCCGGGGCAGTGGCGCCGCTAACAATCAAATCTCCATCCGGCCGGGCGTCACCCAGTTGGTGGAAGGCAATCTGGTCATCGTCAATGGCCGGGAAACGGTGAATCCGAACGCTTTCGATGGGGTGGATAACGACCTCGACGGGTTGATAGACGAGAACTTCCAGTTGCACTTCCGCCAGATCAGGCGCGACCAGAACGGCAATGTGCTGATCGATATTTTGAGTCCGAAAATGCATGTCGATTACCTCACCGGCAACGGCGCCAACAACCCGCTGATCGATGAACGCAGAGATGACGGAATCGACAACGACAACGACTGGGATGCTGAATTCGATGATGTCGGTACGGATGG
>CAZTNL010000419.1:0-3544 GCA_964614885.1 uncultured Calditrichaceae bacterium
TAGCGTCAATCCAATGTTCACCACCATGTTCGGTTTTTCCCAGGAAGAGGTGGTCGGCAAGAATCTGCTGCAGCTCATCGTTCCCGCAGACAAATCGGAAGAGGCAACGCAGCTGTTCAGCAGGATGCTGGCAGGAGACAAGTTTACCTGCGAAACGGTTCGGCGCAGGAAGGATGGCACGGAAGTCGCGGTCGAGATCAGCGGCACGGGCATTTCGATTGATGAGAATGAGACCGGCTTCTTTGCCATATACGCGGACATCAGTGAGCGCAAGCGAGTTGAGGCGGCCAACAGGGCCAACGAACGCAAGTACCGTGACCTCTTCAACCAGATAGCCGATCCGATTTTCATTTTCGATGAAGAGACGAACCTGTTTCTGGACTGCAATCAGTCGGCCCAGGATGTTTACGGCTATGACCTCGACTTGCTCAAGAGCATGAAGCCGATCAACCTGCACCCGCCGGCGGACAGAAAGAAAGCGGCGCGCAGCTTCCTTCGGATGAAATTCGGCGTTCCGCGGGAACACCGGCACGTTACCAAGCTGGGTCGTGAATTCGATGTAGAGATCATCTCCGAACGCATCGAATACCAGGGGCGGAAAGCAGTCCTGAGTATCGTTCGCGATATCAGTTCGCGCAAGCAGGCCGAAACCGAGCTCCTGGCCGTGAATCAGGAACTGGTGGCCAGCAAGCAGCAGTTGAGCGCGGCCTTCCAGCAGTTGGTCGCCAGCAACACGCAATTGATCGCCAATGAAAAGGCGCTCCGCCAAAGCGAGGAGCTGTTCCGCCTGATTTCGGAGAATGCTGCCGACCTGATCGCCGTTGTCGACCGGAGAGGCCAGTATCTTTACGTAAGCCCGTCGTTCAAGGTGATGCTCGGATACACGACAGAGCAACTGCAGGGGGAATGGTCGTTCGCCTATATCCACACCGAAGATCGCGCGCGTGCTATCGACCGGTTCCAGGCGGCAATCGAGAACCGCGGCAGCTACGCCCTCGAGTACAAGGTGCAGCACAAGAACGAGTCCTACCGCGTGGTCGAGGCCTCGCACAGTATTATTTGTGACAATGCCGACTACGTGGAAAAAATCGTCATCGTGGCGCATGACATCACGGCACGCAAAGAAACCGAGGAGGCTCTGAAGCGGGCGATCGAACAATCTGAAGCCGCCAACGTGGCGAAGAGTCAGTTTCTGGCGAACATGAGCCACGAAATTCGAACCCCGCTGAACGGAATCATAGGGTTTTCGGACCTGTTGCTGGAAGAGGACCTCGAGGACGAACAACTCGGTTTTGCCAAGGTGATCTATACATCCGCGCAGTACCTTTTGAACCTGATCAACGAGATTCTCGACCTTTCGAAGATTGAATCGCAGGGCATCGAGCTCGAAGAAATGGCGTTTTTCCTGCGTGAGGTGGTCCACGAGAAGGTGCAGGTGATCTTGCCCCGGCTCGCTGAAAAATCGGTAGAAATGAATCTCGAAATCTCCAGCGATGTGCCTGAGATGCTGATCGGAGACCCGAAACGCATCGGCCAGATCCTGTTGAACCTTCTGTCCAATGCTTCGAAATTTACCGAGCAGGGCAGCGTTGACCTGGTAGTCACCAAGGCGTGGGCCATGTCCGGCAACCGTGATTATGCGGTGATCGAATTTCGGGTTCGAGACACCGGGATCGGCATTCCGCAGGAAAAACAGGGATTGGTCTTCGAGAGTTTTACCCAGGTAGACAGCTCGACGACTCGCAAATACGATGGAACGGGCCTCGGCCTTTCGATCACCAAAAAGCTGGTGGAATTGATGCACGGCAGCATCGATCTCGAGAGCGAACCCGGCTACGGGTCGGAATTTACCGTGAAAATCCCGTTGAAAATAGTAGCTGAAGGGAGTGAGGCGGCGTCAGGAGTCGAGGCGGCTGCCGGGGCTGAGGAAATGCAGGACGTCAACGCCGGGGAAGTGCGCGCCGTAGATGTAGACACGCATGCTCCCGATCCCGGGCAGGAGAGTGCCTGCGGCGTCAACCGGCTGCAACCGAAGATTCTGCTGGCCGAGGACAACGAAACCAACTGGCGGCTGTTCCAGAAAATTCTGAGCCGGCTGGACTACAGTCTGACCATCGTCGACAATGGCGAAAAGACCCTGGAGGCGCTGGAGGTGGAGAAATTCGATCTGGTTCTGATGGACATGCAAATGCCCGTGATGGACGGCTTCGAAGCCACGCGACGCATCCGCCAGCAGAGCCGCTTCAGCTCGGTGCCTATTATCGCTCTCACGGCGTTTGCCATGATTGGCGATGCTGAAAAGTGCCTCAAGGCCGGCTGCGACGACTACATCACCAAGCCCATTCAGAAAGATGTCTTCCTGTCGGTCATCCAGCGCCATCTGTGCCAGTCGCATGCCTGCGCCGAGCCGCTTGGCGACAGTGACACCTTCGAGGAGGAAATTCAGCACGAGATGGAAGAGTTGAAGGACTTCTACCTCAACAATGTCACCGAGACCTGCCGCGACCTGCGCAGCGCACTCGCCAAAGCAGATTTCGCCCGCATCAGCGTTTTGGGCCACCGGATGAAAGGCAGCGGTGCCAGTTACGGCTTCGAAACGATCACAGAGATCGGAGGGGAGTTGGAAGACGCCGCGGCTGCATATGAGGTGGCGCGAATCACCGACCTGGTCCGCCAGCTGGAATCCCATATCCGCGAACAGAAATCAGCCCGCCCAACCGGAGCTCAGACCCAGTAGCCGACCCGTGACGGAACGGTCTTGACAATTAGGAAAAATATTCTTAATTGCAGGTTTGCTTGCACTGTTCATCACTGTAATTCGTCGGAGGGACTATGCTCAAAGAGGGTCAGCCAGCGCCTGATTTCACGCTGCGCAACCAGGCAGGCGAACAGATTACCCTGTCTAATCTACGCAGTAAGAATGTGGTTCTCTACTTCTATCCAAAAGACAATACGCCAGGTTGCACAAAGGAGGCGTGCGATTTTCGCGATATTGCGGCCGAATTTGCCGGCTTGACTACAGTTGTCCTAGGCGTCAGCCCTGATGGGTCTGAAGCCCATGAAAAGTTTCGTGAAAAATACCATCTACCATTTGACTTGCTGTGCGACGAGGAGAAAAGCGTTCTGAACGCATACGGCGTGTGGCAGGAGAAGAAAATGTACGGCCGCGCCTACATGGGCGTCGAGCGCACGACCTTCGTCATCGATAGCGAAGGAATCATACGCCGTATTTTCCCCAATGTGAAGGTTGCCGAGCATGCAGCCTCCGTTCTCGGGTTTGTCGAGAGCTTGGCGGCCGCGGACTGAAGGTCGCGGACTCTTTGACAAAAATGAGTTGATTTTCAGCAATTATACGATTATATTGGGCCGGCTTTAAAGAGCCACCCCGCATGTTTTGGATTAGCCATACTCGATTTGTTTGATTTACCGGCAGCCCACAGGTTGCTGTCGTATGGAATCAAGCATCTCATGAGGAGTCGGTATGAAAGAAGACGAAATCAGACGGCTTGTAAAGATAGTCGAAGAAAGCAACATCGGTGAGTTG
>CAZTNL010000420.1:0-3540 GCA_964614885.1 uncultured Calditrichaceae bacterium
AATTTTCAAATAAATAAAACTCTGTGTACTCCGAGCCTCTGTGGCTATGAATTTTCAGGTTAATTGGCTGAGCAAGAAGCGGTGAGATTTATTGAATAGCGCAGACTCGCCTGCTCCGTGGCTCTGTGGCATTATTTATGAATTGAAATGACTGATATTTTATCTCATATTCAGAGGTTCGCCAATGTCCGGTTCTAAGAACAGCTTACTCCCGACTTTTTCCGTCAACCGTCCGGTAACGGTTGTCATGTGCCTTATCGCACTGCTGGTCATCGGCGGCATTGCTTTCAAGCAGATTTCCGTAGATCTGATGCCGGCGGGATTTTCGCCGCCATTTCTCGGCGTTTGGGCCTCTTACCCGAACTCCAACCCACAGGAAGTCGAGGAGCAGGTCGCCAAACCGATCGAAGAGCAGGTCCGCACCATAAACGGCGTCAAGCGGGTGGCCAGCAGCAGCAGCGGCAATGGCGTCTGGGCTTTTGTCGAGTTTGGCCAGGGAACCGATATGGAGGTCGCCTACGCCCAGCTGCGCGACCGGATGGACCGGGTGAAGGCGGAGCTGCCGGAAGATATCGAGCGGGTCTATCTGCGCAAGTGGGGCAACGATGACGAGCCCATCATGTGGTTCGCCCTCATCGAACAGGAACCGCACGACGATCCGTATCTGCTGGTCGAGCAACATCTGCAGAAGCCGCTCGAACGTATCGACGGTGTCGCCAAGATTGAGATTTCCGGTGCCGAGGAAAAGTCCATTCTGATTCATATTCGCCAGGACATGGTCAAGAGCTACCGGGTCAATTTGTACGACGTCATCCGCGGGCTGCGCAAGGACAATTTTTCCATCTCGAGCGGCCATGTCACCGATGGCGACCGCAAGATCTATGTGCGCTCGTACGGCAGATTTACCAGTCTCGATGAGATCCGAAATCTGCCTATCCGCGGCAGCAACCTGCGCCTGAAGGATATCGCCGATGTCAAATATGACGTGCCGGAGGACCACTGGAAGCTCCGCATCGACGACAGCAACGCCATCACCCTCGAGGTCTACAAGGAGTCGAGCGCCAACACCGTCGCGCTCAGCCGCAAGGTGGCGGAACGCTTTGCGCAGGAAGTCGAAAACGACCCGGCCCTGAGCGGGTTCAAAGTCGAAACCCTGTTCAATCAGGGTGCGCTTATCGAGGATTCCGTCGACAACCTGCAGCGCACGGGCATTTGGGGAGCGCTGTTCGCTTTCTGCGTACTCTACTTTTTCCTCCGCCGTCTGCGCATGACGCTGATCGTCAACCTGGCCATTCCGCTGTCGCTGCTGATCACGCTGACAGTTATGTATTTCATGGGCTGGACGCTGAATCTGATCACCATGATGGGGCTGATGATCTCCGTCGGCATGGTGGTGGACAATTCGATAGTGGTGCTGGAGAATATCTACAGCAAGCGTGCCGAAGGTCTCGGCGACCGGCAGGCCGCCTTGAGCGGGGCCAGCGAAGTAGGCCTGGCGGTTACGCTGGCCACTTTGACAACCGTGGTCGTCTTCCTTCCGCTGATTCTCATGAACGACGACACGGGCTTTCGCTTCTACATGCTTCGAATCGGCTTGCCGGTGATGGTGGCGTTGGTCGCATCGCTGATCGTGGCGATGGTGTTTATTCCGCTGGCGGCCACGCGCATCGTCAGCAACCGGGAAGTGGCTGAACCGCGAACCGTGCTGCGCGCTAATCGCGCCTATCACCGGGCGCTCGAATGGGCCATCAGCCACCGTGTCGAGATGTTCGCCATTATTGTCCTCGTTTTTGCGTCCATGCAGTTTGCCGCGGCCAATATCGAGCAAACCGACAGCACCGAAGGCAATATCAACGATTTTCGTTTTATCTTCGAAATGCCCGACCATTTCACTATGGAAGAAGCCAGCGCCCTGATGGGGCAGGTGGCGGACTCGGTGAACGCCAAACGAGACCTATATGGCGTGAAAACGGTGATGACCAAGAACAGCAACAACTTCGGCCGCCTGCGGGTTTTCCTGAACGAGCCGCCGAAGCAGGACTGGTACGAGGTCGCGTATGACAACCTGCTGGCCGAGTTAGGCCTGAGCGAGCAGAACGTCATGACCCGGGAAGCAGTTATCGAAGACCTGAAGGCCCGCCTGCCCAGGATGCCGGGCGTGGAGGTGCGGACGAGCTGGCACCGCCAGGAAGGCGACGACGATTCATCGGTTTCGCTGACGCTCTATGGCGACGATACCCGAACCCTGGTGCGCCTGGCCAAAGAGGCGGAACGGCGTCTGCGGACGATTCCGGAGTTCATCAGTATCGAGACCGATATGGAAAAGGGCGCTTCGGAAATTCATCTGGAAATCAAGCGCGAGCAGGCAAAGAAGTACGGCATTTCACCCGACGCGATCAGCGGCACGGTGCAATACGCGCTGCGCGGCTTTCCTCTTCCCCGCTACCAGACCGAAGACAAAGAAATCAAGGTGCAGATTCAACTGCGTGAAGAGGACCGGCGCAATCTGTCGCAATTAAAGAATCTCACGTTCTTCACGGCCAGCGGCAAAGAGATTCCGCTCGACGCCGTGGCCTCGTTCTCCGTCGAGAAGGGCATCGGCGAAATCCAGCGCGAAAACGGCAAAACTTACCTCGGCATCAAAGCCAATACCACCAGCGACGACATCGCCGGACTCTACAGGAAGATCGAAAAGGCCATGGTCGGGTTCACCATGCCTTACGGGTACAGTTGGAGCAAGGGAAAGCATTTTGACCGCCTGCGCCAGAACAACGAGAACGCCATTTTCGCCATCATCATGTCGGCCTGTTTCGTTTTCCTTCTGATGGGCTTCCTCTTCGAATCGTTCATCCTGCCGCTTTCGGTGATCCTCGCGATTCCGTTTTCGTTCTTCGGCGCTTACTGGATGCTCTATCTGACCGGCACGCCCATCGACATCATGAGCCAGATCGGTTTCGTGATTCTGGTCGGCGTGGTGGTGAACAACGCCATCGTCCTCATCGACCTGGTCAACAGGCTGCGCAAGCAAGGGTGGTCGCGCCACGACGCCATTCTCGAAGCCGGCAAGCAGCGCTTTCGGCCGATTTTGATGACCGCCTTCACCACCATTGGCGGCCTGCTGCCGATGGCCGTCGGCAATACTTCCATGATCGGCATCCCGTACGCCCCCATGGGCCGGACCATCATCGGCGGCCTGCTGACGTCCACATTGCTTTCGCTTATCGCCGTGCCCTGGGCCTATACGCTTTTCGATGACATGCGCGAGCATTTCCGCAAACTGACGGCGCTCTTCATGTCGAAGAAAAGCCAGACCGTGGAAGTGACGCAAAAGCCGGACCCAGATTCGTCTGGAATAATTCCGGCGTGCCACGAGTTTGTAGTGCCGTGAAACGGACCCATCGTAGGTGCGACGTGAGACGATTTTTCCGTAAAGCCGTTGCAGTTGTGTTGAGAGATTGGTTTCCTATCCTGATAATTTCGTAAGAACAGAGGCTCGGAGTACACAGAGTTTTATTTATTTGAAAATTATGACAATAAACC
>CAZTNL010000421.1:0-3537 GCA_964614885.1 uncultured Calditrichaceae bacterium
GCAAATATTTAGTTTGACTTTGAGGCTCTCCTGTCTTAGCTTTACCGCATCATTCATTTCCCGAGCCGCGTCTCTCCGCCACCGAGTGTTTTCCACGTTTGCTCGTCGGGGTGTTGCAGCCCAGCTGCTTTACCCGCCACGTAATCCCGGACGCATCGGTGAATCGGGGACTTTGTTTCCAGCGCAGCCTCGGAATACAGATGAACAATACATCGTGAAAATGAGGAAATGCGTAGATACAAAATTGTCGACGACAAGGGCATCTATTTAACCACGAATACCTAGCGCGGCGAAGCCACAAAAAGCAAACAGCAATATCCAAACACTTGCAATGGATTGGTCTCCAAACGTTTTTTATTACCACGAAGGCCGCGAAGATCACGAAGGGCCTTGAACAAGATATTTAAGATTCGAACAATTTGAGTTCATTTCATGCGAAATCTTTGTATTTTTCTTCGAGTCCTTCGCGCGCTTCGTGGTTTTTGAATTTTTTCTGGCTAAACAATCTTTTGCAAAAAAAATGCGAAAGTTGTGCGATAATACTATAGCGCTCCGCACTCTCCCGGGAGAAGTCCGGTTTGCGCGTCTTCCTGAATTTAGGGGTTCCGCGGTTATTCGCTATCCGCATTGCGCCGAAGCACGACGACCGTATAATCATCCGCCTGCGGCGTGTCACCACAAAAACTCTCAAGGTCTTTCACCAGAATGTCCAACATTTGGCGCGCCCGCTTTCCTCGGGACCGGCTGAGGGCCCCGGCGATTCTATCCGTTCCATAGAAAGCCGGGGCTCCGTTGGCAGGCTCGCCGACGTGCGTCGCTTCCTCCACACCGTCGGTGTGAAAGACGACTGCATCGCCCGGCTTCAAGCGAACGGTCGCTATTTCGAGCGTTTGCGCAAACAGGCGTCCTCCCGGTTGTAGTCCGATGCCCAGCCCGTTTTTTCGAACCTCTCGAATATCCTCCTCCCTGGCAGCCGGCACGTAAAACGGCAGCGTGTGGCCGGCGCGCACAAACTGCAACGTTTCAGTCTTCGCGTTCAGAACACCGACCACCGCGGTCACGAACACGTGCCGGTCGACCTGCGGATCGGAAAAATAGCGGTTCAGGTGGCAGGCGATCTCATGGGGCTTTTCGGTAAACTCCGGGGAATAGCGCAGCAGGCTGATAAACTGCGCCATGTAAAAGGCCGCTGATGTGCCTTTTCCAGAGACATCGCCCACCGCGAATAAATACTTGTCCTGGGTCAGTGGGATGACATCATAAAAATCTCCACCCACTTCATTGGCCGTCCGCAAGGTCGCGGCCACTTCGAAGCCCGAGATTTCCGGCAGCGCCCGCGGCAACAGATCGAGCTGCACCTTGCGCGCGATCGCGAGTTCGTGCGCGAGGCGTTCCTTTTCCCGCGCCTCAGCAAGTGAAGCCTGAAGCCGGTCGCCCATCTCGTTGAAACGATCAGCGAGCTCGACAAACTCATCCCGACCGTCGATACTTACTCTGTAGTCCAAATTGCCGGTGGCGATTTCGTGGATGCCGCTGCGCAATTGATTGAATTTTTGCACGATCGCATGATTGATTTCCTCGCCGAACTTGACGATGCGCCGTGTGATGGAGAAATTGACGAGAAAATAAATGAACACGAGCATTGCCAGATAGCTCAAGAGAGAGGACGTGATAAGATCCGAATCGGGAACGAGAAAAACATCAAACGCAAAAAAGCCGGACGCTTGCAGCTTGGCATTTAGAACCGACGTCGCAACCCGGCCGGCAGAGATGCCACGATTTCTGACTATCAGTTTATCGATCACGCTGGCGTCGGCATCGCCCGGGCTCACGCCCAGCGGACTCTCCACAGTCGCTGCGCTGCGATTCGAGACCAGTCCGAAAGGGAAAATCCTGAATTTGCCCCGGCCGGACATGATTCCGATTCGATCCGTTGCAGCGTAGAGATAAGACTCCCAGCTCGTCGGCACATACGGGTATGCCAGCAACCTCGACCCGGCCAGAACGGATGTATTCCGCGCCACCAGGGCAAGAAAGCTCGAATCGATTCGGGTAAAATAGACCCGCTCAACGCTCCTGTCCGATTCCTCCTGGTCTCGTCTGATAAACACGAGGAAATCCGACGCTGCCCTGGAATCCGACGCCGGGGTCCGGGCGAGCCGCAGTACGCCCTCTCTGGGAAAGGCGCTGCTTAGATGAAATGACTCGTGTCCGGGCAGCCGGACTTCATCCATACCGGCAGGATCCAGCTCCACCCAATAGTCGGGCGCCGGAATCTGCTCCTCAGAGATGAGCGCAATGGTGTCAAACAGCGCTTTTCGGACCTTCTCCGCCTGCCAGCCCGCAAGGAAAAAGTAAAAAATCAGCAGGAGCATCGTCGCCTGAATTACTTGTGGAAATGTAGACTGAAACAGTCCTGAAATGCGCAGTTTGCGGGCAAGACTGGCAAAATTGTACACCAGCACGACGGGGATTTTCACGAGGACGGCGAGCAAAAACAGTTGAAACGTCGCGACCATGAACCATGGTCCACCGTACCAGAGATTCGATTGCTGAAAACGCGAAGCACCCGCCAGCGCCACCGGGTCCCAAATCCACACCGCGCGAAAGACCAGTATTCCGGCCATCAGGTAAATCCAGCACTCCGCCTTAGCCAGCCTCTCCAGCCAGGCTGTTTTGCGCAGAAGAAAGACAAACAGAACCACCTGAAGCAGAACACGGGGCAGCAAGCCGCCGCTCTCCGCGAACTGAACGCCCATCCAGCCCAGGATAAAAAACCAGAGAAGCGCGCCTTTTTGCCCTTTGCTCGTCATGAGAATCAGCGCGCTCACGCAAAGCATAAAGCAGGCTTCGAAAAAGAGGTGGAGCAGCGCCATGAAGGGCGCCGGGGCGCCGCCGGTCGCATAAACGTAGCGCAGGAGGACGAACTCGATGACATAGAACAACAGCGCGCCACCAAGCAGCAGTTCCGCGCGAACGCCGGGCCGGCTTGCAATTTCTTTGCCGAGTAAATAAAGGAGAATAAAATGCAGCAGCGCCGCCAGTCCCGAAGGATCCGGCAACCCCTCCGGATAGAAAGCAAAGTAGACGGAAGCCAGCCAGCCGCCGACAAGAAACGTCAAACGAAGGTTGCGCGAACCGGCAAGATAGGCTCTTTTCAGAGCGCCGGTGATTTTATCCCAAACGGGATTCCCTGCAAACATGCGCCTCAAAGCACTTTCAGCACAACCATGGTCATATCGTCATGCTGGGGATGGCTGCCCACAAAAGTCTTTACCGAACGCACCACCTGTTGAATGATGCCGTTTGCCGTACGCTCCTTTGCCGCTGAGATTTCCTGCTCGAAGCGATCTTCTCCAAACTCGTTTCCCGCAGCATCGCTGGCCTCGGTAAAACCGTCTGTGTAGAAGGTCAGCACATCTCCGCTCTGCAGCGGCAGTTCATGCTCCTCGAGGCAACTGCGGAAATGCGACCCGGCTTCCAGACCCAAGGCGATGCCTTGAGGTTGAATAAGAGTGCTGCTGTTTGTGCTGTGCT
>CAZTNL010000422.1:0-3531 GCA_964614885.1 uncultured Calditrichaceae bacterium
GATGCGCTTCAAATTGGCGGTGCTGCATTGGATCGCATCGACGGTCGCGACCGTCTCCAGCAAGCGATCTACGTAGTCCGGAGGCATCTTTTTGCCAAAACGTGACTCGGGTGGCAAATGCAGGAGATCATCATCGAGATCGAGCGCCAGCGCTTTGCCGCGCGCCTTTAGTCCGTTCGCGACCGCGCGCAACGTCGGCGACATAGGCAACCGCTGCACGACAAGGATATCGGCGACGCTGAAAATTTCGGCCAGCATCTCGCGGGAAAAGCGCGAAAAGAAAGTGGCGCGCACACGGCCGCGGCGGTTTAGCGCGGAACCGGGAAACCGCATCCGGTACGGCGCGCAAACAGGGTTGCTTCCGAACTGGTAGATCCGGATCGGCCGCATTTTGCCGCCTCAGGAAGCGAGCGCCGGGGACAACTGCCGCAGAATCGCCTGGCTCGGAAGGTGTGTCGGGTCGAGATTTGCTGCGCGGCGCGCGTGTCTTCTGGCAAGGTCGTAATTCCCCTGTTTGTCGGCGAGCAACGCGAGCAGGTAGTGCGTCTGCGCAGACTCGGGCACGAGCCTGCACAGCCGCTGCAAGCTGATTTCTGCTTCAAAATACTCTCCGATCTTCAAAGCGGAGCGGGCAAAATTGATGCGCGCATCCACGTAGTCCGGCTCAGCGCGCAGGCACTCCCTCAAGGTTCTGAACGCGGCCCGATGCCTCCCCTGCGCCTGTAAAATCACCGCTTTCAGGTTCACGGTCGTCGCCAACCGCGACTCAACCTCCAAAGCGCGCTCGATAGTGGACTGCGCGCCCTCTATGTCCTGAGAAATAAGTTGAATGCGCGCCAGTAGCTGCAGGGACCGCACGGAGTCAGGGTTTAACTGCAACGCCTGCTCCAATTGTCGCGCGGCTTGCTCATACTTGCCGGCTCGCGAAAGACCCCACGCATAGAAATAATGCAACTGATAGTTGCGAAAGCTGCCGCGGATAGCCTGCCGCAGCGCGGAAAGTGTCTGATTCACATCGCTTGCGGTCAGGGCCTCGTTGACCACGGTCACGGCGCTCTCATTCAGGAGCTGAAGCTGCCTGTCCCGCGCCGGAGAAGCGTTCAATCCGCTGGCGAGAAACAACTTCTCATACTCGCGCACGAGGCGCTTCCAGTGCGACTCCTCCGCCTTATACCGGGAGCGCGCCCACTCCCAGGCGGCGACGGCGACTCGTTGACGCACTCCGCGATCGGCCCTAAATCTCCGCAGCCAACCAATCATTTCTTCGGCATCGCCAAAGAGCGGCAAGCCCGGAAAGGATTCGGCGGCTTCCAGGTAAGGCGCGTAGCGACTGCAAAGCGGCGCCACCCCGCGCGAAGCGTACTCCAGGAGTTTGATACTTGAACGACAGGCGTTAAAGTTGCCAGAAATGAGCGGCGCCAGCCCGACATCGATTTCGTCGAGGAAAGAAAGATAGGCTTGCAGACTTCCGGGGCTCCTCAACTGCACTTTCTCCGGCGGCAATTTGTTGAAAAGTTGATGAATGCGCTCGGAGCTTTGAATGACAAGCTTGACCCCTTTCGTGGCTCGGAGCCAGGCGGAAAGCGGTTTGGCTACGGCCTCGATATCGGCAAAGTGCCGGTCGGAGCCGCCCCAGCCGATTCGAAGGACTTTGCTGTCCGGTCGATGTGGAGAGCCGAAATGTTGCTCCTGCACGACGTTCGGCAACAGAATGCATTTGCGGTTATTCGGCTCGGCCAGCGCAGCGAGACGCGGATTATTTACCTGCACGGCCTCACAGCGCCGCATCAACTCTTTGATGACCAGATGATATTCCGGCGGCCCGGTTTGCAGAGCCTCCGGCAAATGTTCGTTGGAGGCAAGGAAGTTGTCGGCGAGCTCATAAACAGTCGGCCTGCCGCGTTTTTGCCTTTCCCGAATAACGGGCAGCAGATCCGGATCGGATATATGGTGCAAAATGAGCAACGGCGCCGCCGCCAGGGTTTCAACATGGCCGATGCTGACAAGATCACGGTTGACGACTTCGACTCCGGTAAGCTCGTTGAGCCCTCGCGCCGTTTGCGCCACTCGATAAACAAAATCCCCGGTCGACGTATTCTGCCCGGAATATAGCTGAAGAATGCGCATCACGACATTCGTCTCATCTTAAGAGTCATCACTAGCGCGGCCCTGAAATGCGACAGGCTGTTCATCCAGCGGGCCTCGCATCCGCTCCGGCTTCTTGCGCCTCAAGTTAAAATTTCGGCATTTTTTAAATAAGCCTGAAGACTATGAAAGCAACGCAACAAATGCCCTGTTCTCCAATGAAGTTGCATAGATTATTCGCTGTCCTTGACGACAAATATTTTTTTCTGCCCAAGACAGGCTCTCACTTTTTCCTTATCCGCATCGGCAAAAACCGTCTTGCTGAAATTTGCATAGACAAGATTGACACAAAGCTCCAGATTTTGAATATTGGAGAGTATCGCGCGCGAAAAATCCGTATCGCGCACTCGCGCCATCTTGAAATTAGCGCCGGCAACGGTCGCGCCATTCAGTTTGGCGCCGATCATGTTCGCGCCCTCCAGATTGACCCCGGTGAGATTCGCCGCCTCAATTTTTGCATTGAACAACTTTGCCTTTGTCAGATCTGAGTTTTCGATGTTCGCCTCGCTCAGGATCGCGCTTTGGAAATTGGTCTTCTTCAGGTTGGCATTCCTGAGGCTTGCTTTCCCCAGCTTTGCGCTTCGGAGCTGGGCCATCTCGAGATTGATATCGTCGAGGTTAGCTCCGGTAAGGTCTGCATCCCAAAAGTTGGCGTCGCAGGCCTGAGCTGACCGCATCTTGGCCTGCGTGAGATCAGAATAGGAGAAGTCCGTGTCATGTAACAACGCGTACTGAAAGCTAACGCCTTCGGCTACAATATTGTCAAACACAGCATTGCGGGCGTCCGCATAGTTGAGCGAAGCCGCGATCAGATAAGCGTAGCGAAAATTTGTTCGGGAGAGATTCGTATTGTTCAAATTCGCGCGTGTCAGGTCCGCAAAGCGTAAGTTAGCGCCCTCGAGGTTTGCTTCCCAGAAGTTCGAATGCGGGAAATGCCCCCGAAACAGGTTGGCGCCGGCCAGGTTTGCCCCCCTGAAGTCCGCATATTCAGCTCTGAGGAACGGCAAATAAGCGCCACTGGCGTTCAGATAGCGAAAATCCCCGGCATCGAAAATAATCGGCTCATCCCACAGCCGCATTCGCTGCAGATAGACGTTCAGCTCTCTGAACCTGGCGCTTCGGTTGAGGTCATAGGCCTCCTTCAAACGAACGCCGGCGAAGTCTCGCTCGCCCTTTAGCAGCTTGTCGACGAGTTCATCGCCGTGCATCTCAGTGAGTCTGGGCATTGCTACTCATTCAATAACTATTTCAAATAAACATCGGAAAAATCCCCGTTGTAATTCATCGACATATCTTGCAGAAACGTAAAGTTATTACGCCCCCCAAAAGGGTGCAAGTTTGATTTTACGCGGCAGCTATATTGCACCCCTACGGGGGTTTAAGAGT
>CAZTNL010000423.1:0-3527 GCA_964614885.1 uncultured Calditrichaceae bacterium
AACAGGAGCAGTAACCAGAATGCGTACTTGTGAAACATGACGACCTCCTGAGTTAATAAATGAAAAACTGTTTGAGTGAGTTGACTATTGAATTTCATAAGTTGTGCTAAATGAAAACGTGCGGCCGAGGGCGTGCCGCTGAACCGCAAATCTCCGGCCTCGGAAAGTGTGCGCCTTTGCAAAGGCCGAATCGAGCAGATTCTTTGCCGCCAGCTTAAGACTGAAACCGGCGCCGATATTCTGAGAGATGTTAAAATTCAAAATGCCACGCGGCAGCTCAAAAATATCGGGGGTGCCACCAATGCTGACCTCAGTCAGGCGTTTGCCAAAAAGGTTGTAGTGCATGCTCAACGAAGTGCCACTCTCCGAATTGATGTAAGCGAGATCCAGATTCAGCACGTAAGGTGACTGCCCCATGAAAGCTCTCTGGTTCGAGGCCCCTGGATCCAGCGAGCGGATAAGCTCCAGTTCATCGCTTGCCACATCCACCGCCGAATGAACCAGCGTGAAGTTGGCTCCGAGTTGAAAGTGACTCAGAAGCGGGTGGATTTGATCGAGCCGTTTTCTCAGTTCGAATTCAGCGCCAAACACAACGCCGTTGCTGACATTGCGGTTCTGGATTTCCGGATTGGCTGCGATCGGATTGATGACGCGTTCAATAGGATTGCTGAAATCTTTGTAGAACCCGCTCATAGCCAGAATCTCGCCCGGTCGAGAAAACCACTCCCAGCGTGCATCGAAATTGTTGACAAGCGTGCGTTTGAGTCTTGGGTTGCCGGTAAAGATGTAATCGCCGACGAAATCGAACGAGGCGTACGGCGCCAACTCACGAAAAGTCGGACGGGCCAGAGTGCGCCCGTAAGCAAACCGCAGATTCATGTCATCGCTGAGTTGGTAGATCAGGTTGGCAGACGGCAGGAGGTCGTCGTTCTTGAGTCGCCCCCGTTCGATGCTGCTGTCCTGGCTGGCCACATCGATGCGTGTGGTTTCAAAGCGCAGACCACCGACAAAGCGCAAACGGCGGAACAGCGGCACATCGAGCATGCCGTAGGCCGCCGCGATTTGCTGGTCGCCATCGTAGTTGTTCGAGGCCTCCGAAGCGTCCTGGACATAATTTCCAAACCGGAAAAACTGAGCTGTGCTTTCCGATTCCAGAATGCCGACATGGTCTTGAGAAAAGAAGTTCTCAGGATCGCCTTCGTATCTGATATCGTCCTGCCGGAATTCAAAGCGTCTCTCTCTGAATGTCCGGCCTTTGTCCAGAAAGGCGCCGCCAAATTTCAGCTTGCTTTCCTGCCGTCTCCCCAAACGGAGAGGCGCGGAAAAATCTATGTTGAAGCTCTTGTTATTTTCATCCAGAGCGCGGAAATAGCGCGTGGGCACGGGGTAAATTGACGGCCGAACCGCGTAAACCGTATCGACGACGCCATTTCTTTGACGAACGGTAAAGTTGTTTGTGAAAAAACGCAGGTCCGGTTCATCCTGACTCGAATTGATCAAAGAGCCGATCCATTCTACCCGCAGTCCCGCCAGGCTCTTTAAGTAGTGTTCACCACGAAGCTGCAGAGAGCGCATTTTCCTTTCGACAAAACGCAAAGATCTGGTTTCATAGATCGAGTTTCCAGAGAGGTCGCGCGGGAACGCTCCGACCTGAAAACGCGCGGAGGATTCTCCGCTGCGATTGAACATGATATTTGCTCCCAGCTCATGATTGTTGTGGAGCTTGTAGGAGAGATTTGCCAGCCCTCCCCAAACGACATCATCCGCGCCCTTTGTGTCGGTCAAAAGAAAATCGTTGTTCAATTCGTTCACGGCGTCCACGCGACCGGTCAACTGCCAACGCCCCGAGCGACCATTGGTATAGTTGGAAAGGTTGCGCGAGTAGTTAAAGCTGCCGATTGCTCCCAAAGGCCGACCGAACAGGCTAAACTGATTGCCGATTGCAAAACTGTAGTTTTGATTTACCGGCGCTTGCTTATTCCTTGGAGACATCACGGGACTGAAAGCTCTGGAGAATCGATCGAGCTGCCGCGCCTTTTCAGGATCGGTAAAGGCCGCGCCGACATCGGGAATCTTCGTATTTGGATCCTTGAGGATAGCTGGCACATCGCGGGCGCCATCATCGAAACCGAGCCAGTCTTTCGAGCCGCCCTGGTATGTCAGAAACGAGTTTCTTAACGTTGTCTGGGTATTGTAGCCGTAGGAGGACGAAAAGGAGACGGTAAAGGACTCGGGAAAGGATTTGGTTGAAATATCGACGGAGCCACCGGTAAAATCTCCGGGCTTATCCGGAGTCGCCGTCTTGATCGTGACAATATTTTCCAGCAGGTTGGTCGGAAACAGATCGAGTTGAGCGGCGCGTCTCTCCGGGCTCACGCTGGGAATTTCCGCACCGTTCAGCCGTGTGGTGCTGTATCTGTCGCCCAGGCCGCGCACATACATATATTTGCCGTCGACGGTCGTAACGCCGGTCACATGGCTGATCGCCTCGACGGCATTGCCGAGACCAGAACGGGAGAAATCCTCCGCGCTGATGGCATCGCTGACCGCCGCTGCCCTCTGCCTCTTTTTGAGCAGTGAGGCTTCCGTGTTTGTGAACATCCTGGCGACGAAGACAACATCCTCACTGACGAGAATCTCCGGCTTCAACGCCACATCCATTCGTGTCACTTCATTGGCGGCTATCTTCACGTTCGCGAACTTCTGCTGGGCATATCCGATCATGCGAATCGCGAGAGCGTATGTGCCCGGCGGCACGCGCCTGATATCGAACCTGCCTTCAAGATCACTGGCGGCGCCGATCATAGTGCCTTCAAGAAAGACGTTAGCGCCGATTATTGACTCACCCGTTTCAGCATCGACAAGCTTCCCAACAATACGCCCGTGCGCCAAATCATTTGCCAACACGGAGCCAAGCATTGTGCCGGTACCCATCCCCCCACAAAGGAGCGACATAGCGGTCAGGAAACGCCAGATAACAACACGGTTGAAAAACTGAGAGTCAGGTTTGCTGCCGCGGCAGTTTGCTGAGTTTTGCTTCACGATGAATGCCTCCTTTGTTTTTTCACGGGAACTTACAATTAGATTGTTACAGGCGCCTTAAGGGAAAGTAAAATTCAAGTGACTGTTGCGGGGGCTTTAAGAATGCCATGTCAGTCGATGGTGAGTTGAAAGAAACCGGCAGTCAAAGATGCGGCGGCATCCCTATATACTGCGGCAAGAGATACTGTTCGCAGACGAAGTTCAACCCCAGCGGTCGGCCCGCAAAGTTGCAAAACCTCAACGGCGCCGTAACCAGATTGTAACAAAAATGAGGTAGCTTGTGACATCTTTGGAAAACTCCGAAGGAGAATTCATGTTCAGAAGACCACTCAAACGGCCGCGTTTGGCCATATTCACCGGCGGTAATCCGACGCGCCGTACACATAATCGAGAGGGATAAATGATGAGAAAATGGCTGCCCACCTTGCTTTGCCTGGCGACTCTCGCGAGTTTGGCCGGAAGCGGCTTTTCCCAGGAAATCAAAA
>CAZTNL010000424.1:0-3520 GCA_964614885.1 uncultured Calditrichaceae bacterium
GACTGAGATCTGCGGTGGCGATATAGAGATTCTTCGCATCGCTCATACCCGAGGCTATCGGTATGGCATCCGGCGCCGTCGAACTTTATTAGAAAAACTCGCGAATAAAACCAATGCCCTATCTTTTCGCTTGTATTCGCTGCGGCATATATGTTCCCCTGCCCGTCCATACTGAGCAGAATCGTTGGTAAGGGCGGTGGTTCTGGAGGCGGCGACACTCTCACCGCATGATTGCTGGACCACAACAGCGAGCCTTCCGGGGTGTAGGCTTTTAAGGTAATGCCTGAAGAGTTCCAACTGGCGACAACAACATTGCCCTCAGGTGTCAGAGCAATATCCTCAACCTCCTCGGAAAAGCGTTGCTCCCAGATGTGTTTGCCGGCGCTGTCAACCTTTTCAAGCAGGCTGACGTATTCCGGTAATTTTCTGGCTATCAGATATGAATCGCCTGATTTCGTGGTTGCGAGTCCCTTGGTATACACGGGATAACAATCAAAGAGGTTGGAGCCGTAGTCGCCTATCCACTGAACCCCTTCCTGGGCTTGCAGAGAACAAGCGAGCAGCAGGCTGACACTAAGCGCGCAAAACAGGGTTATCTTTCCCATCATGTTCCTCCCATTTCAAGTGGTAATTCATAATAAAGTGCCTCAACTATTTGGCGGGCCACCTGAGAAGGCTGCCTGCCCACTATTTAAGTAAGATCATGCGCCTCGTGTTGACGAAATCGCCAACCTGAAGTCTGTAATAGTACACGCCCGAAGCCAGGGCATGCCCTCTGACGTTTTTTCCGTCCCATTCAATTTGGCGCGCACCCGCGGACTTTTCTTCATCGATCAGCGTTCGAACCAACTGACCGAGTGAACTGTATATGTGAAGCAAAACCCTGCCTCGTTGCTGAATATCATATTCAATCACGGTTTTTGGGTTATTGACTACGACGATAATATACCCGAAATAAAACAGCCGATGAGTGGCTGAGCGTGAACACTTTCCCGGGAGATGTAACGAATGAAAAAGGAAACGATGCAAGATAAAAGTATCTTGAAAAAAAGTCAAGCGCGATATTTTATGGAGGGGACAAAAAGAGGATGGGCAGGAGCAGGAGGCGCTCGTTCAGTCCGGAGGGAACCGCCACAACCCGTTTATCCAACTGCCACGCCGCCGTCGAATGAAGCGGCTACGCTTCAGTTATTGCTTATCGAAGGCCATAAAGCGGAGTACTGAGTTCCGTAGAGATTTGCTTTCTCAAGATCGCCTTTTTTCTCGAATGCAAGGCTGATGGAGTACAGCGCTTTCACCCAAATTGGGGAGGCCGCCGGCGCGGTGATCGTCAACACTTTGTGATCCAGAATAGCTTTGTAAGCGGCAATGGCGGCGTCCCAGTTTCTTTGTTGTTCATATTCTTTAGCCAAAGATTCGTAGGCAACTAAAAGAAGTCGCGGATTGAGAGCAGTCAAGGCCGGCGTTTGGGCGAATGGGACCAGCTCTACGGCCTGCTTGAAATCTTTGATGGCCCGGGCCGCATGCCCCCGAGCGGATGCTATCTTGCCGCTTATGAGCAAGCCGAAAGCCTTTTGGGCGCGGTCGAGGTCTCCGGGGAGAGGGGGTTGGATAATTCCAGGAGGCATCTGGCCTTCCTCCGCCATGACTTGTTGTCGCAACTGTTTCGCCTGCGTGGTATCGCCGGAACTGGCAAAACGGAGCGCTAACCAACCGAGCTCTTCTACACGAGACATGCCCACGGTTTCATTTGCTGTGGCTTTGAGCAATCGCTCAAATAACGCGCCATGGCCCAGTTCCATGTGCGTAAGCGCTAATTCTATCCGAATCCACGGCATAAGATTGCTATTCGGATAATGAAGGGCCTGGCTTGCGCTGGCTTCGAGCAGTTGCAGAGCCTTCTCGAATTTTCCGGTCAGGAGGTAAAAACGAGCGACTGACAGTCGTCCGGTCATTTGGAATTCAGGCAACAGCTTATCTAAACGCGTCAAGAGAAACGTCTCCAGCTTGCCCTCGGCCAGTCCCGGATCGCCATTTATCCAATCCTGAAAGGCGTCAGATAAGTGTGGCAAGTCCAACGGCAGATCAGGATTAAGCTCGAGTGCGCGAGAAAATTCCGTGTGAGCTTTGGTGACGTCCCGATCCAAAAACAGCGCATCAACGCCGAGGTCAGAATGGTTGATAGCGTAATAGGGACGAATGCGCGCGCAGGATTGCTTGTGTTCCACACTGCGCGCATAATCGCCGGCATACAGATATGCCTGGCTGAGATTTTCATGCCCCCAGTAGTCGTCCGGGTACAGTTCTACCAAAACTTCGTAATCGGCGATTGCCTGCTGAAAATCGCCGCAACCGTAGGAGGCATGAGAACCCCTGATAAAATATTTCTCGCGCTCCGTGACCTTGTCGGACAATTGCGCGGCACGCGCAAAAGCAGCGCGGGATTCCTCTAATTGTCCCAACCACAGTTGAGCGAAACCGAGATAGAGATAACTCATGGCAAAAGTCGAGTCATGTTGTATGGCTTGTTCAAAAAAGACGCGCGCTCTTTCCCAATCGAACAGATTTAGAAAATGAACGCCTTTGGAGTAAATCTCCAGAGCTTCCAGAGAGGGCGTGGTTGCGCGCTCCATAACCTGACTTGTTTTTGAAATCGCCTGAAGCGATTCCCCCAGCTTCTTGCGTACGTCAAGGGCCAGTCGGCTGACCGCAGGCAGGACTTCCTGCCGGCCATTGGCCTCCCGGGCAAAACTGCTGACCGTCACTTCGCTGACCGGATCGATGAGTTTCACAGTGATGGCGTAATGTCCGCCCATCGCTTCGATGCTGCCGCTCAGCATCGCCCGGATCCCGCCATCCCGCAAACAAATCTCACGCCCCACCTGCGCATCAATTGTCGTCGCGGGATCCCGTTGCATATATTGCAGGACGTCGAGGACGCGTGAGGGTGGAACCACATTGACGTAGACCGACCGGCTCAATTCATGTTCCAACGCCGTTCGCAAAGCCGCTGCAAATACTTCTTCGCCAGCATAATTTTCGAAATCGGTGACCAGCAGCCAATCACGCGCCGCAAAAGACACCGCGGGATTGATTTTAGGAATGAAATACATCGCAGTCAACGCGAGCGCCAGACCGGTCAGAAGCGCAGCGATTGCCTTTCGGGCCGGGGAGAATTGTCGCCGGTCGCCGCCCTGCCCCGCGGATGAACGTTGACTTGATGTCGGCGCCTGAGTTTCTTCCAATATCTCGCCCGCTGCGACTGCGCCTGGGGCGCTTGCTTTCTTGCAAATTTCAGTCACCGGGGCAATAAATTTGAATCCCACGCGAGGGATGGTCTTAATGTAGCGCGGATGAGCGCTATCATCCTGCAAAGCCTGGCGAATTTCTTTGATGCATTGGCTGAGGGCGTTCTCCGTCACAAATGAGTCTTTCCATATCTGGTCCAATAATTCGGTTTTTTTGACCAGTCGCCCCGGCCGTTTAACCAGACACAACAGAATTTCAAAAGCTTTGGGGC
>CAZTNL010000425.1:0-3513 GCA_964614885.1 uncultured Calditrichaceae bacterium
TTTCCGCTGGGCGCGACGAGTTGCGAGGCAAAAGTGTTCGAAACCCAGAGCGCCAACGAGCACGGCGCCGACGAAATCGACATGGTGCTCAACGTCGGCAAGCTCAAGTCGCTGGACTACGACTACTGCGAGCGCGACATCCGGGCGGTGGTCGAAACCGCGGGAACGCGCGCCATCGTTAAGGTAATTCTTGAAATCTGTTTGCTCAGCGACGAGGAAAAAATAAAAGCGTCGCTGCTTTGCCGGCGCGCCGGCGCTTCGTTCGTCAAAACATCCACGGGTTTCAGCAGCGGCGGCGCCACGCTGGGCGACGTGGCGCTGATGCGCAAAGTGGTCGGCAGCCAACTCGGGGTCAAAGCCTCCGGCGGCATCCGCGATTTCGCCAGCGCCAAAGATATGGTAAACGCGGGCGCCAGCCGCATCGGCGCTTCGGCAAGCATAAAGATAGTGAGCGCATGAATCAAATAGAACTTATCGAAAAGAAACGCGACGGCGGCGAGCTCTCCGAAAGTGAACTCGCCTTTTTAATTCAGGGCTACGTCGACGGCAAGATTCCGGATTACCAGGTTTCGGCCTTTCTCATGGCCGTTTACTTTCGCGGCATGACTGCGGCCGAGACCGCCACGCTGACACGCCTGATGCGCGATTCCGGCGTTCTCCTCGACCACGGCCACATCTCAGGCTTCAAAGCGGACAAGCACAGCACCGGCGGCGTCGGAGACAAAGTTTCGCTCATTCTCGCGCCCCTGGTGGCCTCCGCCGGCGTTTTCGTGCCGATGATCTCCGGCCGCGCCCTTGGCCACACCGGCGGCACGCTCGACAAGCTGGAGGCCATTCCCGGCTTTCGCACCAACCTCTCGCTGGAGGAAATCGACCGGCAGATGAGGGAAGTCGGCGCCGTGCTAGTCGGCCAGACGGCGGAGCTGACGCCGGCGGACAAGAAGATCTACGCGCTCCGCGATGCCACCGCCACGGTCAATTCCATTCCGCTGATCACGGCGAGCATTCTCAGCAAGAAAATGGCCGAAGGCATCGATGCGCTCGTGCTCGATGTCAAGGCCGGCAGCGGCGCTATTTTCAAGGAAAAAGAAAAAGCCTGGGACCTGGCGCGCATGCTGGTGAGCACGGCGTCTCACTTCAGCTTGAAGACCTCGGCTATCGTCACCGCGATGGAGCAGCCGCTGGGGAACGCCGTCGGCAACTGGCTGGAGACCCGAGAAGCGATTGAGACATTGCGCGGCCGCGGCCCCGCGGACTTGCGCGAGCTCACCTTGGTTCTGAGCGCGCAAATGCTTCTGCTTGCGGGAAAGGCGACCACGCTTGAGGCGGGCTGCGAAATGCTGGAGGAAAAACTTCAAAACGGCGCGGCCTTCGCCAAATTTATCGAGCTGGTAAAATGGCACGGCGGCGACACTTCCGTCGTCGAAAATCCGGACTCTTATCCGACTCCAAAGCATTCGCTTGTCCTCAAAAGCGATGTCGACGGTTACGTGGCGAACATCGTCTCGCGTGAGGTTGGGATCGTTTCCATGGCGTTGGGAGCGGGCAGAAGTTCAGTGGAGGACGAAATCGACTACACCGCCGGCATCATGTTGAAGAAGAAGGTAGGAGACGCCGTCCGGCGCGGCGACCCGCTGGCAACCGCCTACTCGCGCGACGCCGATCTTCTGTGCGTACACGAGGGCCGCTTGCAGGCCGCTTTTGAAATCAGAGACGAGCGGGCCCCGGCGCCGGCGCTTATCTACGGCGCGATCGACGCGGGCGGGGAGAAGAAGTGGGATGCGGAAGGCCGACGCTTTGTTTAGACGCGTGCGGAAATAACCGGTGCGGGCGGTTGCTCCTGAGTACCGATGCCCATGGGTAGAAAATGGTCAAACCAGATTTAGCCTTAATCCCTCAACGACCTTGAAGTTATTGTCGTGAGTTAGTAATGTAAGGTCGTTCTGAATAGCGATCGCGGCGATCCAAATGTCGTTTTCGGGGATAAGCTGGCCCTTTTTCCTGAGCCTGGTTTTGATGGTACCGTAAATTGAAGCGGTATCCAGCGTAATGTCGAGCACGGCGCAGGTTTCAAAAAACTCGGTATAGAAGTTGAAATTTTCTTCCCTTTTTGTGGCGTTCTCAATTCCATAGAAAAGTTCACCCGCCACTGCAACAGATGTGAAAATTTCTTCAGCCGAAGCCAGCACGTTCATGGTTTCTGGCACATTGTTGTTGAGATCGGAAATGACATTTGTGTCTAACAGCAGCCTACCAGTCGGCTTCATGAACCTGTTCGCACCCCTGGTTGATGATTTTCTTGATTTCCTTGAAGTTCTCTTTCGGCAACCGGCCGACGAATCTCAGTAACTCCTTGGGAGAGGCGCCGGTTATCTTCTCTTCTTTTCTGAGAACTTGAACTACGAGTTTGCCATCCTCGACGCTGATGTCTACCGCGCTGCCTTTGTTCAAACCGAGATCCTTTGCAAAAGGTTTGGGAATGCGTATGGCGAGCGAATTTCCGTATTGACTTATTTGGGATTCCATTGCTTGCGGCTCATTTTGGCGGTGGAGTTACACTTTGTGTAACTATAAGATAATTACCCGAGAATTGCAAGGGAAATATGGTTGCTTGGAATCAATATCATCCTATTGTTCTTGAGCCAGAACTACCGATGCAATCCGTTGAAGGAGGGAGTTGCGGGCGCAATCAACACCGCCTCAGAACCACATTCTGGCGCCGAAGTTGATAATCCTGCCGCTCATATACTGGGGCACGAGCCGGGTGAAGGCCAGCTCATAGCCCAGGGTGTTTCCGCGGTTGTAGAAATTGAGCATTTCCTGCCGCAGTTTGATGCGCAGCCTGCCGCCGATTTTGATCTCCTGGCTGAAGCCCAGGTCCACGCGCATGTAAATAGGCAGCCGGCCGTTGTTGTGCCGGCCGTCGACGAGCTGGTAGACGCCGGTCTGGTCGTCGTGTTTCCAGTTGGGGTGGGTGTAGGGGAAGCCGGTTCCGAAGACGAAGCGCACGAACAGGTGCGACCAGGGCAGGCGCTCCATCTTGTCTTCGTTGTAAAGCGCGAACATGAGGCGCCGGTCCGTGGCCCTGGGGCGGTAGCCGTCGCCATCGCCGAGCAGATCCTCCCTGGCAACCAAATAACTGAAGCTGAGCCAATTGTCGGTGCCCTGGATGAGGCTGCCGCGCAGAAAGACGTCGAAGCCGTAGGCGTAGCCCCGGGCGTCGTTTTCTCCGGAGTAGCGGACCTGCACGTCGTTCTGGCTGAATGAGATCAGATCGCTGTATCTTTTGAAGTAGGCTTCGATTTTAAGGGAGAGGTCGTCCCTGAGCAGACGTTGATAACCAGCGGTCAATTGCCAGGCTTTTTGCGCCTTCAGGCCGGCGTCATCGCCATCACGGAAGAGGAATTCCTTGAAAATGGGCGGCTGCGCGTAGCGGCCCACGGCCAGGGTCAGCTCCGCGAAATTGGGCAGGCGGTACAGCAACCGGGCGCGCGGCAGCAGCAGTTGTTCGTG
>CAZTNL010000426.1:0-3504 GCA_964614885.1 uncultured Calditrichaceae bacterium
CACTCCGGTCACCGAAGAAATCCACTTGCGCCAGTCGCTGTTGACCGCGATCCACCTGCTGCACCCGGCGCGGGAACGGTTCCTGCCCGATGGCGCCGCCGGTGGCCTCCTGTTCTCGGCGAGCGCTGAAATGCGCCGCAGCCTGTCTGACCAGGGGCTGCACAGCAGCAAGGCGCAATCGGTTTTGGCCATCCCCGGCGCGAGTCTCTCCTGTTCGGAAATACTGTGGCATGAAAGTATTGAAGATGCCAGCGAAGACCAGACGTTCAAAATCGGCGAGATCGAAGTCCGTCGCTGCCTCGCGAGGCATCAGGGCTACGCGACGCTGGTGGCCCGCAACCGGCAGTTGGGGAGAGCGATGCTGCTGAAAGCGCTGCGGGGCGCGAATCTGGACAAGCATTTGCAGGATCCCGCCGCCAGGCAGGCGCTGTTCGAAGATATTCGTCAAGTGGGCCGGCTCATCCATCCAAACATTGCCACGCTGTTCGATATGGGCGAAGAAGGCGATGTGTTTTATTACACGCGGGAGTTCATCGAAGGCAGGCAGTTTTCAGACGTCGACTTCAACCGGCCGGACTGGGAATTCGACCTGGTCGAACAGGTTCTGAAAGTTCTTCGCGCGCTGTCCTACCTGCACGCCCAGGGCCGGGCCCACCTCAATCTCAAGCCAGCCAACATTTGGTTGAACGAAGCGCAGAGTATCAAGATCGCCGACATGCGCATTCAGGCGCTCATCAGCAAGACGCCTGAAAGCCGTGAATGGCGCTATGAAGCGCCCGAGTTGCTCGAAGGAGCTGCCGGAGACACGCGCAGCGACATATACTCTTTGGGAATCATTTGCTTCGAAATCCTGGCGCAGGCACACCCGTATGATCTCGCCGGGATCGTCGAGCCTGCCGCGTTGCGGGAGATCGCGCTGCCCGCGCTGAGCAACGACCACCTGCACTTCCACGAAGGATGGCGGCAAATGCTGCGACAGATGACGGCCGCTGATCCGGCTGAAAGGCAGCAGGAAATAGCGCAAATCATGGCTGCCGTGAGGATGATGCAAGTCGATTTGATGCCGCAGGATTAGAGCAGACAGCCTCAGCAGACAGAGAGGGTGCGAAGGTGCTTCGCGCCCATCCTTCTCACTTCATTTCCCATCCACGGGCCGCGCCGCCGGGCTACCCTCCCATCAGATAGCGCAGGAACGATGGCCCATTGAGCAATGCCAGGACAAAGGAAAGTAGCGTCAGGCACACCGCGGCAAATGCGGCCACGAGGTGGTTTCGGTTCTCACGCTTGAATTCGATGAAGCCAAGACCCGCGGCACTGAGGTAGCCGCCGACGAAGCCGCCTGCGTGTGCGTAGTTGTTGATGCCGGGAAAGAGAAAGCCAAATATAAACAGGACAATGGCCCACTGACCGATTTGCCGGTAAATGGCCGTGCCGAAGGTCCCGCCACGTTTGCGGCCGTAGTAGACCAGCGCCCCGAGCAACCCGAAAATGGATCCGGAGGCGCCGATAGTGAACGGCACGCCCATGTAGTTGGAGACGATGAACCCAAGCACGCCGGAAAGGGTAAAAATCAGAAAACTGCGCGAGATGCCGAACAGTTCCTCAACCATCGGCCCAAGCTGGCGGATCCAAAGCACGTTGAAGAAGATGTGCAGCAGGCTGCCGTGTAGGTAGATCGCGGTGATAAGCGTCCACCAGTAGCGACCGCCTACGGCATAGCTGCCTGTGGCCCCAAGAATCGCCAGGCTCTTCGGATTGACCGAAAGCAACCCGAGAATTCCACCGGACATCAAACGGGGCGGCGCTATCAGCAAGCTGATCACGTAGATGGCAATGCAGGCGATGGAAACGATTGGGATAAAGCTGATCCGGCCGCCAAACATCTTCCGCAGCACAGACGCCATCCCCCAAAGATTCGGGTTTTTTGTGCCGCAATGCATGCACTGCTCAGCTTGCGCGCTGATCAGCTTACCACAGTTCGGGCAGAGAATCGCCCCGAGATTGCTTCGCTCAGACATTCATTTCCTCCGGTGAGCGCTCAGTTTTTTCCTATCGTGGGTGTCACGTGAATCAGTATTCGGTCGCGTTGCTCGTCTACGCTAAGGCAGTACAGCTTGTTTCCGGAAAACACCCAATCGCTGCAAGAAAGGCCGCTGCTCTGCTGAACGCGACGGCGCCGTACGGTGCGCGGGCGCAGGCGCAGCAACGCCAGGCTGGAAATTTCCAGTGCAACCCAGGCCCGTGTCAGCATGGAGAGAACCATCCAGAAGAAACGACCTCGCACCGATTTACCCCTTGCAGTTTTTTTCGGTCCAGCCATGCTTCAATAGTAATCATTTAGCCGGCATTATTCAAGCTGTGCGCCGGATAAACGCAAAAAAAAAGCCCGGCGCCATCCGGAGCCGGGCTTGGAGCAGACCCTGATACGGTCCTATTTCACTTCCCAGGTGTCGCCAGATTCCAGCAACGCCTGAAGATCGGGCTCGCCGAGTTTTTCCTTCACCGATTTGAGTTGCTTGTGCAGGGCCTCGTCGTAGCTCTCTTCGGTCACCGACCGAAATACTCCAACAGGCACCGGCAGTCCGGGATGTTCCGGCATGTGACTCAGAATGAACGCGTACGTGGCATCCGTTGAAGACTCGTCGTGTACGAGCAAGTCGGACTCGCTGTACTTGCCATCGCTGAGAGACACCACTTCCGGCTTGAACCCATCGAGCCGAACACCCTTGTCCCGGTTCTTTCCGAAAATCAACGGTTTACCGTCTTCCAGGTAGACGACATGCTCCGGCTTGGAGTCCTTTTCTGTGTAGCTGAACCAGGCGCCGTTGTTGAAGATGTTGCAGTTCTGAAAAACCTCGACAAAGGACGTGCCCTTATGTTCAGACGCGCTCTTGAGGATTTTCTGCATGTGAGACGGGTCCCGGTCGATGGTCCTGGCCACAAAGGAGGCGCCGGCGCCGATGGCCACGCTGATGGGCCGGAACGGATGATCGATCGAGCCATACGGCGATGACTTGGTGACCTTGCCCCTTTCAGAAGTCGGGGAGTATTGTCCTTTGGTCAGACCGTAGATACGGTTATTGAACAGAATCATGTTGATGTCGACGTTTCGGCGCAGCAAATGGATAAAATGATTGCCGCCGATGCTCAACGCGTCGCCGTCACCGGTCATCACCCAAACGGACAGGTTTGGATTGGCGACCTTGACGCCGGTGGCAATTGCCGGTGCGCGACCATGGATCGAGTGAAACCCGTAGGTGTTCATGTAATACGGGAAGCGGCTCGAGCAGCCAATGCCTGAAACGAAGACATAGTTTTCACGCGGCAACCCGAGAGTGGGCAGCGTGCGTTGAATCTGCGCCAGAATGGAGTAATCGCCACAGCCCGGGCACCAGCGCACCTCCTGGTCGGATTCAAAATCCCTTTTCGTTAGTTTCAGTACCGTTCCGCCATTTGTCGGAGCGGCCTTGCTTTGCACACTCATCATCTATTCTCCAAGTATCT
>CAZTNL010000427.1:0-3497 GCA_964614885.1 uncultured Calditrichaceae bacterium
GCAGTTTTTCGCTGTTGCTGTTGTGTTCTCTCCTGTTTATTTTCACCGCCCTGAGTCTTGGACTGTTTATTTCGACCAAGGCGGAGGCGCAGCAGGTCGCGATGATGGTGTCACTGGTGGCCACCATGCTGCCCACCGTCATGCTGTCCGGGTTTCTGTTTCCGCTTTCCAGCTTGCCGGCGCCTCTGCGGGCGCTGTCGTATATCGTTCCGGCACGCTACTACCTGGTCATCATTCGCGGGATCATGCTCAAAGGCAACCACTTGTCGCAGCTCCTGCCACAGGTGGCGGCGCTGGCGGTGATGGGAATTGCCCTGCTGGGCATCAGCGCCCGGAAATTCAAAACGAACCTGGAAAGCTAAATGCAGCAGATATTCTACTTGATTCAAAAGGAATTTCGCCAGGTTTTCCGCGACAAGGCCATGATGTTCATTATTTTCTTCGCGCCGGTCGTGCAGACAACCGTGCTCGGTCTGGCAATAACCGTCGATGTCAAGAATATTCAAACGGTAATCAACGACTACGATCAGAGTTCCACGAGTCGTGAGATATGCAGAAAACTCGAGAACAACCCATACTTTACCGTCGCCGGCTACGTGTGCTCTCCAGAGCAAATCCGGAGACGTCTGGATGGCTGGCAGGCGCAACTGGCTATCGTCATCCCGCCGCATTTTGAACGGGACCTTGTCCGCGGACAGCGCCCGGCCATTCAAATTATCGCCGACGGGGTGGACGGAAATTCCGCCGGCCTCGCGCTCGGCTATGCCAGCGGCGTGCTCGCCAACTTCGGCGCGGAAGTCGCGCTGGCCAATCCTGCCGTAACCAGCCGATCAGGACGGGTCTCGCTGGTAGCGCCACTGCCGCGGATGTGGTACAATCTCGATCTTGAGAGCAAGAACTACATGGTCCCGGGACTCATCGCGGTTATCCTGACGCTGGTCAGCATGTTTCTGTCTTCCATGGGGCTGGTTCGCGAAAAAGAGATCGGGACCCTGGAACAGCTCATGGTGACGCCGATCAAAACTTGGCAGCTCATTCTGGGAAAGGTAGCGCCCTTTCTGATTCTCGGCTTTCTGAGTCTCGGCGTCATGCTGCTTGTGGCTTTCATCGTTTTTCAGTTGCAGGTCGCCGGGAGCATCGCGCTGTTGTTTGCCCTGTCCACGCTGTATCTCTTCTCGACCCTCGGCCTGGGCATTTTCATTTCGACCCTGGCGCACACGCAGCAGCAGGCGATGTTCATTTCGTGGTTCTTCATGATCTTCATGATCTTCATGTCTGGATTTCTTTTTCCCATACAAAACATGCCCCGTCCGGTACAGATCCTGACCTATTTGGACCCCCTGCGTTACTTTGTCAGCATTCTGCGCGAAATTTTTCTCAAAGGAAGCTCCGCCCGCTTCATGGTCAGCGAGATACTCAGCCTCATCGCATTTGCAGTAGTCATCCTTTTTTCGAGTGCCCTGAAATTTAAGAAGCGCGTTGGTTAGGCCGAGTCGCTGCTGGCACACGATTTGCGCAAAGTCGGGCAACATTCATGATACTCGTACCAAGACAGGAGGCGCCGATGAATCGCATGCTCGTTGCCGGCGGGGTGTTGCTCGCACTTGCCCTGGCCGGCTGCTCGCCTATTTCCGTGAAAACGGACTACGACCACGAAGCGAACTTTCAGGCCTACCGGACATTTCGCTGGATGCCTTACCCGAAGAGTGCCAAACAGAAGACCGTGGCCAGGAATTCGTTGCTGGATGTAAGAATCCGGCGTGCCGTCGAAAACGAGTTGGCGGGCCGCGGCTACGAAATCAGGAAGCACGGAAAAGTGGATGCACTCCTCGCCTACCACGTGGCTGTGCGCAAGCGCGTGGAGGTAGACCCGTACGGATACGGTTACTGGAGACGCTACCCTGCGGTCTACCGCTATAAGGAGGGAACCATCATTATCGACATCGTCGATCCGGAGCGCAGGCAGCTCGTCTGGCGCGGTGCTGCCGCCGGTGTCGCCGGCCGGCCGGAAAACAACCCGGAGCGGGTGGCCAAAGCGATCGCCAAGATCTTCGAGAAGTACCCGCCAAGCTGAGCACAAGGCCGGGCCCCTCATCTGAGTCCTGCAGCCGGAGCGTGTTTCGAAGCGCGCATCGGCTGCAGACTTTCTTGCTTTTCTGCTAACAAACTTTACACGTGTCACCTTCTTTTCGTACCATGAACGTTCAGAAAAAAATGCTTGCAATCTTCCGAAGGAATGAGTACTATAAATGGTGAATATATAAACACCTAGCATATTATTTCACCTGTCCGGCGAATCATGGAATCTTTTGTCCACCTGCACGTTCACAGCAATTTCAGCTTGTTAGACAGCACGATCACATTGCCTGCCCTGATTGACCGGACGGCTGAACTCGGCATGGGAACGCTGGCGCTCACCGATCACAATGCCCTCTACGGCGCGATTGAATTTTACCAGATGTGCCGCCAACGGGAGATCAAGCCGATTCTCGGCGCGCAGCTATCGCTGGAGGACGGCGCATCGCTGGTGCTGCTGGCGCGCAACGAAACCGGCTATCGCAATCTTTGCGAGATCCTCTCGAAAGGGCATCTGCGCGGCGGCCATCTGAACTTCCGGGGAGAAATAAATGACATCGTCGACCACAGGGAAGGGCTGTTCATTCTTTCCGGCGGCAAGAAGGGCGCGATTTCACAACTTATTCTGAACCGGAATTTCGACGACGCCCGGTCGCGATGCCTGTGGATGCGGGAGCGTTTCGGCCGACAGTTCTTTCTGGAAATGCAGTGTTTCGAGCCCTGGGACCATTTCATCAACGAACGGCTGCACGAACTGGCTGTCGAATGCGACGTAGCGCTGGTGGCAACCAACGATGTGCATCTGCTCGCGCCCAAAGATCTGCCGCTGCGACGAATCCTGCACGCCATCGACCAGAACACGCTGCGCGAGCGGGTGCGGACCGCCGGGCACAAAGAGCAGTATCTCAAAGCCCCGTGGGAAATGTGGCGCCTGTTCGCCAAGTACCAAAGCGCTGTCGACAACACGCTGCGCATCGCCCGGGCCTGCACTCTCGAACTTCAGCTCGGCAAGCCGGTCTTTCCGGTCATCGAAGTGCCGCGCGGGGAAACATCGCAGTCGCATCTGCGCAAGCTCTGCCGGCGGGGGTCGCGGGAGCGCTACCAGCCGCTGACCGCCAGGGTGCAAAAGCGTGTGGCTTACGAACTCGACATCATCAACCAGCTCGGATTTACCGATTACTTCCTCATCGTCAAAGATATTGTCGATTTTTGCCGGCGCGAATCGATCCCGTGCGTCGGACGGGGTTCCGCGGCCGACAGCATCGTCGCCTACGTGCTTGGCATTACCTTTGCCGACCCGATCCGTTTCAACCTCTATTTCGAACGCTTCCTCAACCCGGAGCGCACCGACGCGCCGGACATCGACCTCGACATCTGCTGGCGCAGCCGCGACCGGGTGCTGCAGTACGTTTATGAAAGAT
>CAZTNL010000428.1:0-3495 GCA_964614885.1 uncultured Calditrichaceae bacterium
GGGCTTTTGTTTTATTTCGGGAGCACCTCGCACTCGGTGGCCGCTACCTCGGCCGAAGCTTGTTTTTCAGCATCTTCTTCAGCATTTCCCGCGCGCGGAAGATGCGCGCTTTGACCGTGCCCAGCGGGATGTTCAGAAGCTGCGCGATCTCCTCGTAAGACTTCTCTTCGCTGTGCCGCAGGACGATGGCGATGCGATAGTTTTCGGGCAATTCATCAATGGCCGTTTCAATCAGCGTCGCGCGTTCATCCGCGAGCAGGTTCTTGTCCGGGCTCATGGAAGTGTCCGGGAATTCGCGGTCGAGCTCGCCGTCCTTCGATTGCACCGGCTTGTTCATCGAGTAGGTCTTCAGCCGCTTCTTCCGCATGTGGTCGATGCAGTTGTTGATGGCGATCTTGTAGAGCCAGGTGGAAAACGCATACTCTTCGTTGAAAGAGGGCAGGGCTCTGAAGGCTTTCATGAAAGCCTCCTGCACCAGGTCTTCGGTCTCCTCCTTGTTTCGAACCATCTTGTAAAGCAGATTGAAGAGGGCTCCGCGGTAGTTGTCGAGCAGCTGTTTGTAAGCGCCCTCGTCGCCATCAATGGCCAGTTTGATGAGTTCGGAATTGCTTTGTTTCACGTATTACCTGGTCTAAGCGATTGTTTCTATAAAGATAAAAAAGTACACTAAAATGCGGTAAGTGTCAAGCTAAATGTGGCCTTCGCGGGCATGGGGAACGCTTTAATCGAGTAGCCCTTTCAATTCAGAGAAAGTGTCGATAAGATAATCCGGGGCCGCTGCGGCAAGGATGTCCCGGTGGCGGTAGCCGTAGCTTACCGCGCAGGAAGCGACGCCTGCCGCGTGGGCCGCCTCGATGTCCGACGGGCTATCCCCGATCATCAACGTTTGCGCTGCTTCGACGCCGGCGGCCGCCATAGCGTGCTGCAGCGGCTCAGGACTCGGTTTAAGCGTGGGCAGCGAGTCGCCGCCAAGCACGCACATGAAAAAATCAGTCAGGGCGAGGCCGGAAAGAATGGCTTGGGTGAAGCGCTCCGGTTTGTTTGAAACGACGGCCAGTTGTTTGCCGTGAAAACCGGCAAGCGTTTCCTTGACGCCCGGGTATAGTTGCGAATGGTACAGGAGATGGTTGCCATAGTGCTCGCCGAACAGTTCGATGGCGCGGTCCATATCCACTTGCTGGGGCTCAGGAAGAGAGCGCTCCAGCAGTTTGCGGACCCCGTTTCCGACATTTTGCACGACCTCGGTCAGGGGCAGCGCCGGGAAACCGAGGGCCGACAGCGCGTGGTTGACGGCGTTGGCAATGTCCCGGCGCGTGTCCAGAAGGGTGCCGTCCAGGTCGAATATAAGTAGCTTTGTTCGCACGGCGGCTCAGCGGGGCGTGGCAGCCATGTCCTGGAGATACGCATCGATAAAGCCCATGTAGCCTTCGATGGCCGGAACGTCATTTCTGGCGACAGCCGCTAAAATGTCCTGCTTTTTGGCAAAGATATCACGGTAGGAGCGCCTGATTCGGCCGAACAGAGCATTGGCCGCGGCGATCGAATCGCCCCGCAAGCGGGTAATCACATCGCTGTTTTCGTCCGGGGGTTGGATTTTCAGATAGAAAAGGTAAGCGTTGAGGGAAACCAGACGCAGCCGGTCCCGTACAGCCGAGAGCGACTGGTTGGCTGCGACATCCCCGGCCTGCATGCGGTCGGCAGCCAGCGAGTAGATTTCGGCGGTCTCTTTGTGTTTGATATGGCCGGTGGTGTATTCGCGCGTCCAGCCCGCCAGCTTTTTGAATTCGTCCAGCGACTTGAATTCCGTGGACATGATTCTAAAGAGCTGGATAACGCCCTTCCGTTTTTCTTCCTGGTCGATGTCAGCCGCATCGAGCGCCGAAAAGATGAGCTGTTTTCCTTTTCGCAGATCCTTGCCGTCGGCGCAGAGATGCAGGCCGACGTAGAGCCGGTATTCCGGGGAGAGTTCGTTTCGCGCGAGTTCATCGGTCACCGGGGCGTAGCCGAGGAAGGTCTCGCCGTCGCGGGCCTTGATAAACAGGGTGTCCTGCGTTGGGTTGAGTTCTGCGATACGCCTGATATCTTTGAAACCGGTCGGTTCGAGTTGCGCGAAGCGGAGGCCCTCGCCGACCGAGAACGGCACGGGGACGCCTGCTTCGTTGAAGACATACGCGTTCTTGAGCCGGTTCGCATCCAGAGCGAGTTGCGGACCCTGCTTGAACATGAATATGACGGCGGCAATCACCTCGAGGATCAGGCCGTAGAACAGCTTGGTGCGAAACTGCTCCTCGAGCGAAATCACGCCGAGCATGGACAGGATGGTGATGACGAGCAGCACCAGGAACGCCGCAACCATGATCCATCCGACTACCAGGTAGAGTGTCAGCATTTGCAAATCTCCCGTTGGGTAGTAAAAAAACGAGCGCGGGAAGCGTAAAATGTTGCCGGGTTGAGATCGGCGAGAATTTGTTTGTAAAGAATGGCAATGTTCTGTAATTTATGAATAAATGTAGCAAAGACCATGAGTTCGCTGGAGATTGATATGGAAGCGCTAAATAATTCACTCGACGAGATCACCATTCAGGTTGACTCCGAGGCTGCAAAGGGCTATAGGGCAGCCAGTTCTGACGAAAAAAAGAAAATCCAAATGCTGATTAGTACCTGGCTCAAGGAAGTGACTTTAAGGGACAAGTCTTCGCTAAAGCAGCTTATGGATGATATTAGCGCCAAGGCTCAGCGCCGAGGATTAACCCCTGAAATTTTGGAAACAATCCTGAGCGCCGAAAAATAAGGTGCGTTTCGTAATCGATGCAAACGTCCTTATCAGCGCGCTTTTGTTTAAGGATTCAAAACCGCGCCAGGCCTTTGACAAGGCTTTAGACTGCGGCGAGCTCATAATTTCCATCCCGGTCTTGTCTGAACTCAATAAAGTTCTAAATCGAAAGAAATTCAACAAGTATTTGTCGGAGAGCGATAAAAAGGCGTTTTTGGCGCTGCTTTTCAAAGAAGCCCTGTTGGAGGACCCTGTCGAAACGATTCGTGTCTGTCGTGATGCGGCAGACGATATGTATCTTGAGCTTGCGGTGAGTGGAGGCGCAAAATTTATTGTAAGCGGGGACAAAGATTTGCTTGTTTTGAATCCTTTCAGGAATATACGTATCCTGACTCCGGAGCAGTTTCTTGGGCAAAACCTTAAAATGAAGTAAGACGCAAAGTCGGCCCGGGCGCTCAGCTTCTTATCAATTCCCCACACACATCCTTGCCAACGAACCGGCCCTTTTCCACCAAAACCTGTCCGCGCAGAATCGTGTAGTCGAGGGCGCCGCAGATTTCGATCCCTTCGTACGGCGACCAGTCGGAGTTTCCGTGCAAGGTCCGCGCTTGCAGCTTCCGCCTGCCATCGGCATTCCAGATAACCAGGTCAGCATCTGCGCCCAATCGGATTTCACCCTTTCGTCCGGCCATTCCGAACAGCCGCGCCGGGTTCCGGGCCAG
>CAZTNL010000429.1:0-3488 GCA_964614885.1 uncultured Calditrichaceae bacterium
GTGTGGTGGGGAGGGGGGGCCTCCACGAGATGCGAGGCCTGTTTGGGCTGTTGAGAGTTCCTCTATTACCAAATAGTCATAAGCGTCTCTATTGGAAAGAAATGAAAAGAAACGAAAGGCCCGACCTGCACATGCCGACCTCCTCCTTGCGAAAACTAACGGCGCGACTGCTTTTTTGCGCGACACTGACGCTCACCGCGGGCGCCGGCCTGGCACAGAGTGTCACCCTCAAGTTTATTCAAACCACCGATGTCCATGGAACGGTTTATCCCTACGACTTCATCAACGACCGGCCGCTGCCCGGCTCCCTGGCGCAGGTGCAGACATTCGTGCAGCAGCAACGCAAGCTGCCGAACCAGGAGGTCATCCTGCTTTCCGGTGGCGACGTCCTGCAGGGCCAGCCTACCGTCTACTACTACAATTTTGAACGGCCAGACACGCCACACCTCTATGCGCGCGTCATGAACTACATGGGCTACGCCGCGGGCGCGGTCGGCAATCACGACATCGAAACCGGGCATGCCGTGTACGACGCCTTTCGCGACCAAATCGATTTCCCCTGGCTGGCGGCCAACGCCGTGCGCACGGATGGAAACGGCCCCTACTTTCCGCCCTACACCGTCCTGAACCGGCAGGGCGTCAGGATCGCCGTGCTCGGCATGGTGACCCCGGGAATCCCGAACTGGCTGCCGCCGAAAATCTGGCAGGGCATGACATTCGGGGACATGATAGAAGCGGCCAAAAAGTGGGCGCCGATCATCCGCGAGCGCGAAAAGCCCGACCTGCTCGTCGGCCTGTTTCACTCCGGCGCCGACTTCACCTTTGGCGGTGCTACCGCCGACCAGCCGAAAAACGAGAACGCCTCGCGCCTGGTCGCCGAACAAGTGCCGGGATTCGATATCGTCTTTGTCGGGCACGATCATCACGGCTGGAATTTTACGGCGACCAACCGGGACAGCCACGCGGTCCTGGTGCTCGGGGCGAGCGCCTATGCCCGCGACGCAGCTGTCGCCACGGTGAACATGACCTTCGACAGCAGCGCCGACCACTGGGCAAAGGCCATCTCCGGCGAGATCGTGTCGATGCAGGATTTCCAGCCCGACAGCGCGTTCATTCGCACGTTTGCCCCGGAGTTCGAGGCGGTCAAGCAATACGTAGCGCGTCCGATCGGCAAATTCACCCGCGCCATCTCCACGCGCGCGGCCCTGTTCGGGGATGCGGCATTCGTCGACCTCGTACACCAAATCCAACTCCGGCTCACTGGCGCGGACTTCTCGATCAGCGCGCCGCTCTCATTTGATGCCGGCATCAACAGCGGCCCGGTGTACGTGCGCGACATGTTCAAGCTCTACAAGTACGAAAACCTGTTGTACAGCATGCATCTCTCGGGAAAAGAGGTCCATGACTTTCTCGAATACTCCGCCGCCGGCTGGTTCAACCAGATGTCCGGCCCCGGCGACCATCTCCTGAAGTTCAAGACCGACGAAGCCGGCGCTATCGTTCGCTCGAAGAAAGGCGCGCCGCAACTGGCAACGCCACTCTTCAGCTTCGATTCGATCGCGGGTCTGGACTATGAGGTCGACGTGTCCCAGCCCGCCGGCAACCGGGTCAGAATTCTCGGCCTGACCGACGGGCGCCGCTTCGACCCGGACGCGATGTACAAAGTGGCGGTCAACTCGTACCGCGGCAACGGCGGGGGCGGGCACCTGACAAAGGGTGCCGGAATCGCTGCGGATTCGCTGGCAATGAGAATTCTGACATCCACGGAAAAGGACCTGCGCTACTTTCTGATGAAATGGATTGAGAAAACGGGCGTGGTGAATCCGACGCCGCTCGGCAACTGGCGCGTAATTCCGCAGGAGTGGTGGCAGGCAGGCAAAAAACGCGACTTCGAACTGCTTTACGGTGAAGGGCAGCCTGCCGGCTCGTACTAGACGGGAGAAAAAACATGCCATTACACAGCATTTCCAGTATCATTTGCCGCGAACTCGGCAAGTTGAAAAGGGAGCTGGAAGCCTACGAGAGCGAAGCCATGATTTGGCAAACGCCGGCAGGCATCACGAATTCAGCAGGCAACCTGGCGCTGCACCTGGTGGGAAATCTCAAGCATTTCATCGGCGCCAATCTCGGCAACTCCGGCTACATCCGCGACCGCAAGGCGGAGTTTGAGCAAAAAAATGTGCCACTGCCGGAGTTGCTGCAAGCGCTCGATGAAACCAGCGTCGTGGTCCAAAAAAGTCTGGCCGCGCTGGATGCACACGTGCTCAGTCAAACGTACCCGGAACAGGTATTCTCAGAGCCGGTATCCACTCTGCACTGGCTCATTCATCTAATCAGCCACCTGAGCTACCACCTCGGGCAGGTCAACTACCACCGCCGGGTGAGCACTGGTAAACAGAAGTGAATGGAGCGAACACATCAAACAAGGATTCCGAATGAATTGGAAAGCATGTCTCTTCCTCGTTCTTCTGCCGCTGACTCTGGCGGCGCAAACCATGTCCTTCGAAGAGTACAGCCCGATTTCGACGCTGGTGGTGCCGGAGCACCCGGTGACGCACGCGAAATTCCCGATCATCGACGTGCACAGCCACCATTGGCGCCTTACGCCCGGTTATCTCGATTCCGTGGTCGCCGATATGGACAGCCTGAACATCGCCGTGCTGGTAAATCTTAGCGGCCGCGGCTTGGACCTGATCCTCCATCCCGACCGGCGCGACATCGAGGCCGAGAATCGTTTTCTCAAAGAGGGCATGGCCCTGATCCAAAAGCAATGCCCGGGCCGCATGCTCACTTTTACCAACATCAGCTACGTCGGTATCGACGAGCCGGACTGGACGGAAAAGGCCGTTCGCCAGATAGAGGCCGACGTCAAGCTGGGCGCAGTGGGATTGAAAATCTACAAGGACTTGGGGTTAACAGCGAAATACAAAGACGGTCGCCGGATCGCCGTCGACGATCCGAAGCTCGATCCGATCTGGGCGAAATGCGGTGAACTCGGCATTCCGGTCTTGATTCACACCGGCGAGCCCGCGCCCTTCTGGAAACCGAAGGATAAGTACAACGAACGCTGGCTCGAGCTCAAACAGAAGCCGAACCGCTACCGAGATCCGAAAATTTTCCCCTCCTGGGAGCAGGTCATGCACGAGCACCTGCATGTGTTCGAAAAGCATCCGGAAACCACGTTCATCAGCGCGCACATGGCCTGGCGCGCCAACGATCTCGGCACCCTCGGCCAGTGGCTGGACGCGCACCCGAACATGTACACGGAAATTGGCGCGGTGCTGGCCGAGCTCGGCCGACAGCCACGCTTTGCCAGAAAATGGTTCATCAAATACCAGGATCGCGTGCTGTTCGGGAAAGATCTTTGGCGACCGAAAGAGTATTACGTCTACTTCCGCGTTCTCGAAACCGCCGACGAGTACTTCGACTACTACCGCAAGCGCCATGCCTTCTGGAAAATGTACGGCCTCAACCTGCCGGACGAAGTG
>CAZTNL010000430.1:0-1296 GCA_964614885.1 uncultured Calditrichaceae bacterium
CTCTCATTGAGCCAGATGACGCTCAGGTTGCGGCAGGTGAGGTTGTCGCCGAACCAGTGGTGCGCCAGCTCGTGCGAAATCGTGCCTTCGGCTGTCCAGGCGGTGTAGTAGGTGCGCAGGTTCGGCCCGAAATCGAGCGGCGCCGCGGCATCGCGCAGCACGGACCAGCGGTGACCGGTGACGCCGGTGTGCTCCATGGCGCCGATGCCGTAATTGGGCACGGTGATCTGGTCGTACTTGTCCCACGGGTAGCGGTAGCCGAGGCGGGTGGAAAAGAACTCGACCATTTTCGGCGTGTTGCGAAAGGCGTACGCGCCGTCGCTCAGGCGGCCTTTTTGCACCCAGTAGCTCATCGGGATGTCACCAAAGGCCGGGGGCAGGTCGCCTTTCTCGTACTGGCCGGCGTAGACCGCCATGAGGTAGTTGGCGTGCGGCAGCGTCTGTTTCCAGTGAAAGGTGCGCGTGCCATTCTTTCCGGAAGTGACTTCCAGCAGCTTGCCGTTGGAGATGGCGCTGTACAATTCCGGTACGGTCACGATCATTTCGGATGAGAATTTGTCGTTGACGTCGCTGTAGACCGGCAGCCAGTTGGCGTGCAGGCCGCCCTCGCCGTAGGTGTAGACGAAGGTGGCGTTTGCGTTTGCCAGGTCGGGTTCGAAATACATGCCCGAGTTCGGCCGGCAGGCGTAATCGATTGCCACGGTGAGCGTATCGGTGGGTCCGTAATCGCGGCCGAGCTCGATGCGCAGCTCGCGATCAGCCAGGCTAAAGCGCAGCGCCTGCGCTTTCCCGCCGTTCAACAGCCGCACGTTTGCGACCTTCAAGCCGATGGCGTCCAACGAGAATTCACGCCTGGTTCCCAGGGGAGTTAACCGCAGAGTCGCTTCGCCTGTGAGCGAACGCTTCGCCGGCGCCAGGACAAGGTTGGCCTGGTAATGCAGAATATCCACCGTCCGCTGCCGGTTTTCGTGGTACGCCCCTTCCGGCAGGTGCTGCGCCGGAACGGCGCGAGTGAGAGTCAGGAGCAGAATGGTCGAAAGCAGACGCACAACTGAATTCGGATGTCTCATGTCTGTATGCTTCTCCTATGGTCGTGGATGATGCTATTGCATAGCCAGAAAGAAAGGAAATGTTGCAGAAAAGTCAACAGGGAATTCCGGGGGGCCAGACGGCGCAAAAGAGTTTTTGACAGGATGAACAGGATTTACAGGATGCTTCAATGGGACGACTAACCTGAAAAAATCAGAGCCACTGAGGCACAGATCTCTAATTTTGTGAAAGTTAAGAAGGTAAACC
>CAZTNL010000430.1:1396-3483 GCA_964614885.1 uncultured Calditrichaceae bacterium
GCTTTCTATGCTACGCGGATGCCTTCGGACAGGGAGAGCAGCTCATCGACATCCGTTTCGGTTGGCGGCCAGCTTTTGAATGTGTCGCGGTGTTCCTTGATTGCCTTCTGCAGCGCAGTAAGCATCGTTTTGTCCCCGCTGTCGTCGCTTTTGGGGAGGCGCCCGTTCTGGATTTCATCCCAGAATTCCTTTTTCTCGAGCCACAGGTGGTTGTAGTTCTGCAGCGCGCCCAAAGCGACCAGGGTTGCCTCACGCATGCCGCTCTTCTGTGTCGCCACTTCCGGGGCCTCGCCGGCGAGGCGCAGCCATTTTTTAAACCGGCTGCGAAGAGGATTCGTCGGGGTCTGCGGCTCGTTGTGCGGCAAGCGCATGGCGAAATAGCGAATCCGGTTCATGAATCGCTTTATAGAACGGGGCGTGTTTTGCCGCGAGTAGATGAACGGCTGCCAGACGCGCAGCGCACTTTGAAATTCCGGTGAATCTTTCACGATGACATCCGGCTGCAGCGTGACCGCCCGGAAGATACCGAGCGCGAGAAGCGCCAACGGAAGCCAGTAGTTCAGCCTCAGGTTCAGGGGTCTGGCGCCCGGTTCGAAACGTCCCACCGTGCCGGGACCGTTCAAGTCGGCGCCCTGGGCCGCGCTGACTGGCTGTCCCGCGCTCGTGGGCGCTTCGTTTGCCACCTGCTCCTGGTTGGCGCTCTGCCTCCTGAGCCAGTGGTCGACGCGTTCGTTCGATCCGAACCAGTAGCCCGCCAGGAGGGTCGTCGCCACCAGCAGGGCCGGCCAGACTGCCCGCACGGGTTGCAGCAGCGCCGAAAGGCGCGCCGCCAGCGCCTGCGGATGGCCGCTCTCTTCATCGAGCAGCAGCTTTTCAGTCTGCTCGGGAGTCGGCTCAGGCACCGGTACTTCGATATTGATCAGCTTTTCCAGGTACTGGCGGGCGAATTCGGCGCGGCGCAGTCTGCCGGCGTCGCCAGCCGCCACCTGCCCGTTTCCGGCATTCCCGGCCGCAGCCTGCTCGTCCAGAAGCTCCTCGGCCACGTCCTTGAATCCCAGTCCGACACAGCGCTCGACCCGGTCGAGATCGAGCCCCATGACCACGAAACAGCTTCCCGAGGCCACCAGGAAGTTGACCGCCTCGAGCACTTCCAGTACATTATCCGGCCGGCAACGGTCGAGATCGTCGATGAGAATAACGAGGTTGTGCGGGCTCAGCGCCTCGGTGACCTCGCGAAATTCTTTCTCGAATTTGTAGCGGAAACCGGCCTGCGCCGTGAAATCGCGCAGACTGAAACGGCCCGACATCGAGGCCATGAGCCGGGCCGGCTTCAGGCCGAAGGCGCGGACGCCGCGCCAGAGCAGCCCGAATGATCCCAGCAATGTCGTCGCCGCGGCGAGCAGGGCGCCGCCGCTGACAATGGAGGCCAGCGGCTGTTGAGTTTTCAGCCACTGCAGCAGAAGGCCCTGGCTTCTGAGCAGTTCGGGATTGGCCATAAGGAAGCCGACGAGAGTCGAGTAGAGCAGGAAAAGGCCGACGAAGACCGGCCAGTTTCGCTGCAACCGCGTTTTGAACAGCTTATAGCGAAAGCGCAGATTGTGCCAGGAGTACCAGGGCGGAATCGCCTGCGCCTTGACATTCTCCAGCAGTGCCGCCAGCAAGTGTTCTTCCTTCTGGTGGTGCCAGGCGTTGAACCAGACGCTCTGAAACTGGTTGCGCAGCAGGTCGGCGCGCAGCAGGTTCATCAGCGAACTCTTGCCGCTGCCCCACTTGCCGGTGATGGCGATGGTCAGGGGCGGCAGGGTTTTTTCATTGCGCAGAAAACGCGAGAGGCCAAAGGCAATCGCTTTGAAACCGAGCGGATCCGGGTCATCGATTTCCAGAGGACGATCCGAAATCAGACGGTCGGCGACGGATTCCTGCACCAGCTCATCGTCGTTTGTTGCCGGCTCGGGCTTTCGCATGGCCGGGGCCAGCAGCAGCGCCACAAAGAGCATGCTTAGTTAGTACTAGGGCGCGTGATAGATTGTTTAGCAGCCTGCTGGCTCATCGCCGGAGCGTGTTAGCGATTAACAGGTCACGCAGTC
>CAZTNL010000431.1:0-3477 GCA_964614885.1 uncultured Calditrichaceae bacterium
TTAGTTTTTCGATAGCATCCGGCAGGTTGGCTATCTCGTATACTGCCCGCACCGGATCGGTAATTTGGAAATAGAGCAGCGCGTTGATTTCGATGTTAACATTGTCGGAGGTAATCACATTCTGGCGGGGAAAATCGTAAACCTGTTCGCGCAGGTCGATACGCTTTGTCTCCAGAGTTACCGTCATTGGCTGGCCATGTTCGTCGTTGCGCTGGAAACGCCAGTGAATCTGCCGCGGTTTTTCCAGGATTGGCCAGATGATGTTGATGCCGCTGCCCAGGGTGCGGTTGTAAGTGCCGAGGCGTTCAATCACGAGCGTCGACGCCTGCGGAATGATTTTGAAACCGCGAACAACGAAAACGATGGTGAAAATAAAAAGCACGATCGCGATGTAAAGCATTGGATTGTTCATTTAGTTTGCCTCCTGCCGCGGAGCGATTTGAGTGACGTGGGCGGTGACCCCCTCTATCTTCTCGATGACGACGACGGCCCCAATGCCGATGACCCGGTGGTCCGCCGCGCATGCTTTCCATTCTTCCGCGCCGACCTTTACTCTGCCGGTGTGTTGTAGGTTATCGATCTCCTCGACGACGGTGACGCGCCTGCCGATCAGGGCGGCGATTCCGATCTTCTTGTTGTCGCCCTTCTTCGACTGAAACCTGACGAGGACAGGCCGAACCGTAAGAAATACGATCAGCGTTCCGATGGAGAGACCGATGACCTGCTCAGTTATGGCATGACCACCTGCATAGAATGCCACGATGCTGGCGACGAAGGCGCCGGCCGTAAGACTGGCAAAAAAAAAGGACTGCGTGAGAATTTCTATTATCATGAACGCTATTCCCAGGATTATCCACACATGCCACATATCCACTTTGCTAACCCTCCTTTTTGGTGAGCAGTACTCGCGGTGTTACCCCCGAGGAACGGGGCCAAACTTCGGAAGCGCCTGTTCAGATTGTTTTGTCGTCCAGTAAAAATCCTGCTGATTTCTCAGCGCTTTATTGCTCAGCCAATTAATTCTTAAGCACAAAAAAGATTCTTACAGAATGACATGCTGAACAGTCACCTTCAGACTGTCGAAAAAACTTCGGGAAGCGACCGGTAACGGTCATTTCCGATGTCTACATATTTCACATTCAGGCGCACATCGGTCTAAGTCTCCCATCGTGCTCGTAAGTCGAGAATCCTCGGATGCGCCGAAACTTTTATGTGGGAGAGGCGGATGTGAAAAATAACACAGAAAAGCAACAAAAGTCAATGAAAAAATGGATAGACCTTTATTCGGACAGGCACCCGGGGTTGGAGACCGATATTTTATTTTAAACCTTTGCGCCTCTCGAGTAGTTAGACTCAGTAATGTTTACATCCGCAAAAACAAATAGCAGGAGAGGGGGCAACGTGTTCCGACTGTGCGCGATACAGATACTGTGCACAATCGCGAGTTTGGCGTGGGCCCACACGGCCCACTCTCAGGCCGCGCCCGATCTTACGCAGCAGCTTTACCTCGATATCTCTGATCAAAAACTGGATGATTTCTCGCACATCGAGGCGGCTTTCATTTTGTCCGGCGTCAGCACCCGCGACTCCTTGCGGCACTACCTCGATTGGTATGACTCCCTGGTTACCCGCATCGAAGGATTTCATTTCGACCCGATCGATCGGGTCGGTTCCGCCGGCAAGATCTTCACCTATATCCGCACGACACTTTACGAGAAATACGAAAAAAACGCGACCACCCTGCTGGATATCGTCGACAGAAAGAAGTACAACTGCGTCTCCGCGACCGTTCTCTTCAATTACGTATGCGAGACCCTCGGTATGCCGACGGAGGCGTTTGAAACGCCGACACATGTCTACACCGTGTTCTCCGAATTCGGCGAACGGATTATCGTCGAGAATACGCACCCGATGGGATTTGATATTCTGCGTAACCTGAATACCTATTCCAATTATCTCGCGCAATTTTACCCGAAGAAAGAGCTCTACAAGATCGGTCTCGATCGTCTTTACGCCTATGAAAACCGCAAGGGCAGAGTCATCGACAACACGGAGCTGCTGGGGTTGCTGGCTTACAACCAGGCTTATTTCGCCCGCAAACGCGGCGATTACGGTAAGGCCTACGAGCTGATTCTTGTGGCGCAGGATTTCAACCGGGATTCCCGCTCGAATGTCAATTTGGAGAAAGGGCTGTATTTTGACTGGGGTAAGCAATGCTTCGAGGAGCGGCGTTTCCACGATGCGTTCGAGGTGCTGGCCGACGGCGTTTACCGCTACCCGGAGGATGAGGATCTTGTGAGAAACACGCAGGCGGCGTTTTTCAATTCACTGAGTCAGTACTGGCAGGGGAAAAAATGGCCGCAAAGTCGCAAGATCATCCGTGAGATGCTCAACCTCGATATTCTAAAAGTGAACGATGTGAGGTCTCTTCGCTCTCTGCTCTACGAGTGGCGTCGTTTTTTTCAGCAAACAGGGCGGCCACGCGAGGCCGCGGAGGTCAGCCGGTTTGTCGGTCGGCTGAGTGGCCGCTAACTAAATCTACGCCGGTTACTCTGCCGTCGGTCCGAACGAATTCTCGAAGAGCCTGCAAATTTCGTCGCGCCCGGCCGAGTTCAGATTTCGGGTGCCGGTTCCGGCGAAAGAACTTGCGGAGATTCTGGGTTTCGCTTCGCGCCATTGCCTTTCCGCCCATGTAAACCAGCGACCCTTTTCCTGATCGTACACGCTCACTTCGCGGTTGAAAAACTTTGCCAATTCCACACCCCAACCAGTTCCGCCCTTGACCGTGTCGTTATCCAGTATCCAGCCGACCGCGAAGAGTTGATCGGCATTGGTGACGATGTGGTAAATCTGGCGGATGATGCGGCGAATCTTTTCCGCCTCCGCGTAATTGCGGCCCATGTGCTGCGAAACGATCGCCATACTGACATCGCCTTTCCTCAGCTCCTCTTCCGTCAACAGAATCACATTGCTGTCGCGCGTGATCTTGTGCCCCTCATAAGAAAAGTTGACTTCCTGGCATCCCCAACGCTCCGCGCAAATGCCAAACGCTTCTTCAGCGCCGGCGTGTCCGCCGCTGTACAAAGTGTACTGTGAACTGTCGACCATTTTCCAGCTCCCTTCGGTTGTTCAAATTTTTCAGCTTAATAAAGCGCCGGGTACGAATCAGGATTCGCTTCGCTCATGAGATCGTAAACCGCGGCAAATATCTGTTCGACGTTCGGCTTGGAGAAGTAGTCGCCGTCGGAGCCATAAGCCGGGCGGTGGGCGGCGCCGGTAATCGTCCGCGGCTCTGAATCCAGCCACTGATATCCGCCTTGCGTTTCCAGTACCTCACGCATCATGTAGGCGGTCGCTCCGCCGGGCACATCTTCGTCAACGAAAACGATGCGGTTCGTCTTTTTCAGCGACTCCAGAATTCGTCCCAGAATGTCGAACGGCAGCAGCGTCTGCACATCGATGACCTCGACACTGACG
>CAZTNL010000432.1:0-3474 GCA_964614885.1 uncultured Calditrichaceae bacterium
CAAATTTGAACGACCATCCCGGCGAGGCGCGGCACCTGCGATTGCATTTGTGCGGACAATTCCAGTGTCAGATCCGGCACGGCCCCAATTGAAACTGCCAGCAGCAGGATTTCCGGCGGGTCTCCGAGCAGGTAGAGCGCGTCGAGCAGGTCTTTCAGTCCAATATCATGCGCAGTGAGTGTCTTCGGGTAGTCGGATGAAAAGCGCGGGCGAAGACGGCGCACCGTGCCGGTTGGCGCGCCGTCCAGCGTGGCATCGATAAGAATTACCTGCTCCGACTGCTGAATCGGTTCCAGCAGGGTGATGCCGGAAGTTCCGCCGTCCAGGCAAGCTACGCCCGCCGGCAGTTTCTGCTTTTGCAGATGGCGGATGACATGGACGCCGATGCCCTCATCGCCCATCAAAACGTTGCCGATTCCCAGGATGAGAATCGGCGTCTTGCTATTCTTCTTTGAGAACATCTTCGCGTTCAAATTTCCAGCCACCGACCATGGAAGAGGTGGTGCCCCGGCCTTCCACGTAGTCGTGGTAGAAAACGAGGTAGACATGGATGATTACAAAGACGACGAAAAACCACATCAGCATGTGGTGCCACTGCCGGACCGCGAAGTCACCGCCCATCAACGGAACGACCCAGGTGAAGAGCCTGGGAAGAAATGAGTGGCTCATGGCGGAGTAGAGCGCAAAGCCGGTCACGGCCTGGAACAGAAAAGCCAGGAAGGAGAGAAAGTAGGTCAGCCCGGCAAGCATGTTATGGCCCACCGAAATGAATCGGCTCATTTTCGTTTGTAGGATGTCTGCCTTCATGACTTCGGATATTTCCTGCCACTGCTCCTTCCTGAAGGGGATAAAGTTGCGCCAGCGCGCATACTTGTTGCCAACAAAACCCCAGTAAGTCCTGAACGCAAAGTTGAAGAAGAAGATGAACGCCGTGACGAAGTGGATGAAGCGCACGGTGCCAAACCAGGACTGCTGGTATGCTTCGGTGGAATACTGGATCGCGAACGGTTTTCCGATCACGAAGCCGGTGATGACGAGAAGAAAGACGCAGGTAGCATTGAGCCAGTGATAGAGCCTCACCGGCCATTCCCACACGTAAACCCGGCGATATGGAACTGCGGATGCTGTCGTGTTAGCCATAGCGCCCTCCCTAATTGAATTTCATTTGGTGCAGGTGTTTGCCGTCGGGATCATACAAATGCACGGCGCAGGCGATGCACGGATCGAAAGAGTGAATCGTGCGCAGGATCTCCACCGGCTGGTCACCGTCTCTGACCGGCGTGCCAATAAGAGACTCTTCGTAAGCAGAGCGCTGCCCCTTATGGTCTTTCGGCGAGGCGTTCCAGGTGCTCGGTACGACCAGCTGATAGTTGTCTATCTTGCCCTCTTTGATTCGAATCCAGTGCGCCAGCGCGCCGCGCGGGGCTTCGGTGAGGCCGACGCCCTCACATGTTTTCGGCCACGTTTCCGGCGCCCATTTCGCATCATTGAATGTGTTGGTGTCGCCGCCTTTGATATTAGCAACTAGCGCGTCGTAGAACTCTTGCATCCAATGTACCACCAGGCGGGTCTCCAGGCCGCGGGCGGCTGTGCGGCCAAGTGTCGAGAACAACGCCGTAATTGGAACATTCAACTGTTTGACCGCGTCGTTGACGACGTCCTGGACTTCCGTGCTGCCCTTGCCGTAGGCGACGAGCAGCCTGGCCAGCGGGCCGACCTCCATCGCGTGATCGCGCCAGCGCGGCGTCTTGAGCCAGGAGTATTTGCCTTCGACGTTCAAATGTTCGTACGGCGGTTTGGGCCCGGTGTGATTGAATTCGGTCTCGCCTTTCCACGGGTGCAAGCCGGCGTCGTCGCCAACGGAATACTTGTACCATGAATGCGTAATGTATTCCTTGATTTCCTCTTCATCTCTGCCGTTAACTTCGTGGACTTCGCTGAGATTTCGGTCGAGAATCGCGCCGCGCGGAAATTTGAAAGCGTCCGGCTGATTGTAACCCTTAACCGGCAAATCACCATAGGCGAGATAATTCCTCAACCCGCCTCCGTAGCTCGCCCAGTTTTTGTAGAAGCCCGCAATGGCCATCAGATCGGGAATGTACACTTGTTCCACAAACTGCATCGCGTCTTTGATCAGTTGCCCGACATGGTTGAGCCGCTCTGTGTTGATCGCGCTCACCTCATTGAGATTGATCGAGCAGGGAACACCGCCGACAAGGTAGTTTGGATGTGGATTCTTGCCACCAAAGATCGCATGGATCTTGACGATCTCCTTCTGCCATTGCAGCGCTTCAAGATAGTGCGCCACAGCCAGCAAATTGATCTCGGGCGGAAGATTGTACTCGGGATGTCCCCAGTAGCCATTGGCGAAAATGCCGAGCTGGCCGCTCTCAACGAATTGCTTCAGGCGGGTTTTGATATCGGCGAAATAGGCCGGTGAAGTTTTGGGCCATCTCGAAATGGAGCGCGCAATGCGAGAGACTTCCTTGGGATCCGCAGAAAGGGCGCTGACGACATCCACCCAATCGAGTGCATGCAGGTGATAAAAATGTACCACGTGGTCCTGCACGTACTGCGTGCAAAACATCAGGTTACGGATCAACTCCGCGTTTTGCGGCACCGAAATGCCAAGGGCATCCTCGACGGTGCGCACACTGGCCAATGCGTGTACAGTCGTGCAAACACCACACGCGCGTTCGGTAAACGCCCAGGCGTCGCGGGGATCCCGTCCTTTGAGAATTTTTTCAAATCCGCGCACCATGGTTCCGGCGCTGTACGCCTCAGTGATTTTGCCATTTTCAACAACGGCTTCGATACGTAAATGGCCTTCTATTCGGGTAATCGGGTCAACGACGATGCGTGCCATCAGTCTTCACCTCCTTTGTCTGCTTCCGGCCCATTTACGGACTCTTCCATATTCTCCTGAATCAGTTTTTTCTTGCGGATATTGGTGGAAATAGCGTGTGCTGCCGCGCCCGCCACCGCGCCGACCCCGACGACGGTCCCGATGGTGTCGGCCGTGGTCTCGATGCCGAATCCCGGGAAGGAGGCCAGATGCTGGTAAAAGGGGCCGTTGTCCCAGAAACCGTTCTCGCTGCACCCGATGCAACCGTGTCCGGACTGTATCGGGTAGCTCGTCGATTCATTCCAGCGGGTCACGGAGCAGGCATTGTACGTGACCGGTCCCCGGCACCCCATCTTGTACAGACAGTAGCCTTTGCGGGCGTTTTCATCATCCCACGCTTCTACGAACAGCCCGGCATCGTAATACGGACGACGGTAGCAGGTGTCGTGCACCCTGCGGCCGTAAAACTCTTTGGGCCGCCCCTGGCTATCCAGTTCCGGAATTCGTCCGTAGACGAGCACGTGCGTGACGACGCTGGTCATCACATCGCCGATTGGCGGACAACGGGGCACATTGATAACCGGCTTGGTGTTGATCTGGTTGATGGCCGGGGCGTTGGTGGGATTGGG
>CAZTNL010000433.1:0-3473 GCA_964614885.1 uncultured Calditrichaceae bacterium
CATACCTCACGGTTTTGGTTTTTGAGTCTATAAACGAGTTTTCGGCCAAGCACTACTTAGGTTATGCTCAGTCTAATCCAATTGCTTTCGCTTTTGATCCGCGTCCTATCCGCGTGAATCCGTGGCTAGAGTCTTGGCGGCTTTGCCGCGCCAGGTTTTATGGCCTTCATCCCATTGTTCCAGAAGAACTGCCACCGCCTTCATCTCCTTCGCATCCAACCCATGAGTCGCCCAACTGTAAATGTCCTGAAACATGTTACTGGCTTCCTCTTCCCGATCGGAGCCAAACCAAAACCGTTTCAGATAAAGCGCTGCGCGCAAGGCGTCTGTTTTTGCCTCTTGTTTTCTGGCAACTTCAATCGCCTCTTTAAAGGAATGTTCTGCAAGGCTGTAGTTTTCGGAAGGTCCATGCATCAAGACCGCGCCCCTCATTCTAAGGATGCCAGCCTCAGACCAGCGCTCGCCGGTGTTTTGCGCGCTTTCGGCGGCCTCCTCCAGGAGCGGCAGGCTTTGCGCAAACGATCCGTTTGCGGTCAATGCCTCGGCGATCAGGGCGCGGTAGTAGGGGCAGCCGATTTCAGAGCCGGTAGAGCGAAAGCAGCTGAGTCCTTCGCGCATTTTCTGAATGCCATCCTCCACATCTCCCATTTTGAACAGTGCCCACCCATCGAGAATCCCGCTTTGGGTTGCAAAATAGGGGAAACGGTATTCACTGGAAAATGCAATCGATTTCCTGGCGTGTTCTAAAGTGGCAGCAGGGTCGTCTCGTAGATTCTGCAGCCACGCGTACCAATGCAGGGCATAGGCGCGGCTGAAGGGATGATCTAATTTTTCAGCGAGAGCCAGTGATTGTTTTGCCATCTCCTGCGACTCAACCGGACCGCCGAGATGCCAGAGCACCAACGCCAGCCGGATACGGCAAACCACCGCGGGATCCTGAGCGTAAGCGGTGACGTGTTTATCGTGATTTTGTGGATCATAGAGCGCGATTGCCTTTTCGAGATGCTCTCGTGCGCTTACAAAGCGCCCTTCCCAGTGATAGGTGACGCCAAGAACATAGTGTGCTTCTACTCGCGCCACATCATCATTCTCATCTTTCGCCTGTTCTAACAGTTGAATGCCGAATTGTTCTGCATTCGAGATTTCGCCGCTCACCAGTTTGCTGATAGCCAGCATTCTGAGAAGCGGCGCACCGGGCGGCTGATCGAGTTGTTTGGAAAGCTCCCAGACCCGCGCGCCGATTTGCTGAACCTGGGAGGCGCCATAGCCACGACCCTGAACCAGACAGAGCGAGAGAAAGCGTAAAATGTCGAGTTCCCGCTGGTCTCTCTCCCGACCCGTGAGGTTTTCCTGGACAAGGCGCAGACCACGCAGAAAATATGCTTCAGCATCGTCGTTGGCGAATATGCGCTGTGCTGTCTTACCCGCTTGTTCATAGTACGAAATGGCATTTAGGGGAAATCCCGCTTGCTCCCAATGGGTCGCCAACTGACCGCTGAACAGTTCCAATTCTCCGGAGTGTATTTGTTCGAGAGCTTCCGCCAGACGGCGGTGCAGCAAACAGCGCCGTGTCCCGCTAATACCTGCGGCAGTCACTTCGCGGATCTTGTCATGGCTAAAATCGTAGGCCATTCGTTCCCGTTCCCGGATAAGCCTGCGATCCAACAGTTCATCGAGGCTTTGAATCAAGATTTCTTCATCTTCATGGTACGCATGAGAGAGGAGATCAAACGTAAAAACGCGGCCTATAGTGGCTGCCACCTCGAGTAGCTTTCTTGAGGCGGGGGAAATGTTGTATAGCCGGGACTGGATGACCGCCTGAACTTTTTGTGGCAGCGCGTCGTTCTCGGGCGGTTCTTTGCTTCTACTCGACCCGGGATGACGTTCCTCCATGTGAGCACGAGTCATTTCCACGACAAACAGCGGATTGCCTTCTGTGCTGGCAAATATGGACCCAACAGCGTTCTCATCCATTTTTTTACCCGAAACATGACTCGCAAGCTCAGCCGTCTGCCCGGCATCCATGGAACCCAACTCAATTTCAGTCAAAATGCTGGCTTTGCGCAGTTCCAGAATGAAAGAGAGTAGCTGTCGATTGGCGCTCAACGCGCCCGTGCGCACGGTGGCTACGATGAGTATGCTCGCGTCCGGGGCAACACGCAGCAGATAGTGCAGCCACTCCACTGTCTCCGGGTCGGCCCATTGGATATCGTCAATAAACAGGAGCAGCGGCTGCGCGGATGCCAGGACTGCGCGAGCGAGGGCGGAAAAGAACCTTTGCCGCTGCCAGCTCTCCGAAAGGGCTGCGGGCGGTGACAGTTCCTGACGCTCTGCCAACAGTTCCGGCAGCAAACGCGCTATTTCCCTCTGCCACACGTTTTCCAGGTCATGCACGGCTGCGTTAATTGCGTCCGCTTTCAACCATTCGGTCACCGGCCCATAGGCCAATCGTCCTTCCTCCGCGTAGCAACAGGCAGTAGCGACAGCGAATCCCTGCCGGCTCGTGGTCTGGATCAACTCCTGGGCCAATCGGGTTTTCCCGATGCCGGCCTCGCCGCTTAGCAGAACGACATGCGCGCTTCCGGCCTCAGCCATTTGCCACGCTTGAAGCAGGGCCGACCGCTCTCTTTCACGCCCCACGAGCGGTATTTCCGGTTCCTTCGACGTGAGGGCTTCCGGTTCCAGCGCTGCCTGGGTTATGCGATTGTGAGCTTCCTGCGTTTCGGATGCCGGCTCAATGTCGAGTTCGTTGCTCAGTACTTCGACGCAACGGTTATAGACGCGCAGGGCGCTGGCGCGATCTTTATTCAGAGCGTGGAGTCGCATCAGCAGGCGGTAAGTAGACTCATCGAATTCGTCGATCGTTAGAAGGCGTTCTGCATCGTCGAGCGCTTTCTGATACTGGCCTTGCTGTTCGCATATCTCAGTTAATCGTTCCAAAGCCCCGGTGAGAAGCTGCCGCAAACGATCGCGCTCGGGCTCGATCCAGTCATCATAGCATTCCGGCATGAGGTCGGCATGATAAAGTCGGGCTGCATTTTCGAGCGCCATTCGCTCGGATGGCAGGTCATCGGTCTTCGCGGCCTCCTCCGCTTCCGAGATGCGCTTTACAAATTCGGCGACATCAATATGGACAGACGCGCTGGAACGCCATTTTATCGTTCGGGTGTCAATGTCCAGATAGTGCTCGATATCCGGGAAAGACTGGCGCAAATGATGCAAAAGCTGTCGCAAGTTGGTTCTGGCCTGTCCTTCTTCAGAATCCGGCCAGAACAGGAAGGCAATGCGCTGCCTGGTAATTTCCGCATCGCGGTGCAGCGCCAGGTAAGCGAGGAGTGAACGCAACCGGCCGGTATCGACACCTTGCACAGGCTGACTTTGAGAGGATAGTCGAAAATCCCCAAACAGTGAAAGACGAAGCGTCGGGATCAATTGCTCCATTTGTATTTTAGGATGAATTGTAAGATAGCCCA
>CAZTNL010000434.1:0-3461 GCA_964614885.1 uncultured Calditrichaceae bacterium
GACCAGGTTGTTACTGTCGCTAATCTGCACCATCTGGCTATTTTCATCGAGCGATGCCTTTGCTTACCCCTGGTTTGCCAGAAGGCTGGTCGACAACTGTACGAAATGCCACAGCGCTTTTCCCAAGAACAATGACTACGGCTGGTATGTCAAAACCACCGGCTACGAGTTGCCGGACATCAGCTACGAAGGGTTGACCGAATCGCCCCTCAAACGCTTTTTTCGCTACGTGCCGGCGACGCTGCGTTTCAAGGTGGACGCAGTGAATTCCAATCCGGCGAAAATGGAAGGCGACCTCAATATTCGCGCGGCGCAGTTCATCAGCGGGGGAAGCCTCTTCGGCAACCGATTTAGCTGGTGGGCACACCAGCACGTGATCGAGAACAACGAATTCCAGAGAGTCTTCAATATGGTGCCGCATGAATTGTGGGGGCAGTACAACCTGCATCTCGGCAAGGCCAATCGCGACCGTCTCAGTTTTCGCTACGGTATGTCCGAGCTGCCGACGCGTTTTTCCATGGCCAAGACCAAGCTGAGCGAAATGGAGTATGCTGTGTATAACGCCATGCTGGGCGAAAGCGCCATCATGCTCGGCATGCCGCAATACGGGCCAACCATCAAAGCCGTGCGGCTTGGCGGTGAGAGCTACAATGCGGTCCAGTCGACCTTCGATCTCGCCTTCGTAAACGGCACCGGCGATTTTTCTTCGCGTGACTTCAGCAAGGTCTTTGCACGCGCTGCCACAACCGTTCGCAAGACGATGGTCGGCGCTTTCACCTATTTCGGCTCAGAAAATATCGCCATGGCCATGCATCACGATGAGGCCGATCCCGATGGCGGCATGGACCATATGGAGGCGCCCATGTTGGCGAACAGCGACTTCTATCGCATAGGCATGGACTTCGACTCGAACATTACGCCCAGGGCGAATCTGTACGGGCTGGCCGTTTATGCCCACGACAGCAATCCCGCGGCACTGGAGACTGCCACCTCCGGTCATTTCTACGGTGGATTCGTTGGCCTCGACTACGCATTGAACAGCGGAATGCTGTTTTCCCTGCGCTACGATGCTGTTCGCTTCAGCGACTTGCCGGCTGCGGAGCACCACCACGAAGAAGGTGCTGCCCCGGATGGAGACATGCCAGCTGACGAGCACGTTCATGCCGGTGGGCATCACCATCATGGGGACATGGTTATGTCGAACACAGATGCCATGGTCCTGGGCGTGCAGTGGTTCCCAATTCCGAAGTTCTACCAGATACGGCTTACCGCTGAGTACCGCCAGAGTTTTCGCGGGCAGAGCGACAAGCTTATCGCAGGTCTGCAGTTCGCGCTCTAGCGAGGGACTTGTCTGAAAATTCTTGGTCCGGCGCAAGCTTTAGGCCGGACGTGGATCTCGATTCAATAACTGGAGAAGTGTACTATGAAGTTTACACAGCTATTCCGACTGGCGGCCATGGTGCTGTTCGCCTGGTTCTGTTTTTGTCCCGGCCGCAGTGTGGCAGCCGGTCATTCCCCTGCCGACACCGGGTACACGCCCGGTGCGGTTGCCGCCGGTGGAACGATTTCAGGCGTCATCACCTTCGATGGCGAGATGCCGGCTATAACCCGGGCGGAGGTTACCAAAGACCGGGAGGTCTGCGGCAAAGCAAAGCCAAGCGAGGCGCTGCTGGTCCATCCGGAGAACAAAGGTATCGAAAACGTCGTGGTTCACATAAGTGGGATAAAGAGCGGCAAGGAGTGGCCGGAAGGCGAGATGCCCACGGTGGCACAAAAGGGATGCGTTTTCACTCCCCACGTCCTGATCGTGCCTGCGGGCCGGGAGTTTCTGATGGTGAATAACGACGGTATTTTGCACAACGTGCACAGCCACAGCGAAATCAACAAGGCGTTCAACAAGGCGCAGCCGAAATTTCTAAAAAAGATGAAGCTGAAACTTGAAAAGCCGGAGTTCGTGAAGTTGAGCTGCGATGTGCACAACTGGATGGCCGCCTGGGTGGTCGCCTCCGACAATCCGTATTTTGCCCTGACCGATGCCCGTGGACATTTCGAGCTGACGGATGTGCCGGCCGGAGTCTATGAGGTCGAGATTTGGCAGGAGAAACTTGGTGCCGTGACGCGGAAGGTCGAGGTCAAAGCTGGGGCAGGGACGACTCTGGATGCAGTGCTATCCCCGCAAACGACGGCGCGGAAGTAGCTTTCGTCCTCTCAACGAAAGGATGCGTTTGGGCAGCCCGGTCCTCTGTGGTCGGGCTGCTTTTTTTTGTGTGGGTTACCGGGGGCGGGCTCAGGTTCAGGAATTTGAGCGAAAGTTCCGCGTGATCGGGGTGAATTTCCGGTGGCGGAACCGGTCGTACACAAACTTCAGCGCGTACTTTCCCGGGGAGTGCGCCTGCAACAGATGCTCGAAAATGAACTCGGGCACATCAAAGTAGAGATAGATCTCATCTCCCAGAAATTTGAGATAGAGAATTTTGCGCCGGCTGTTGTACCCGGCGGATACGATATGCGAGGAATTCAGAAAGAACTCGTCTATCGACGGATCCGGGAACCCGTCCGAGTAGGTTTGCCAGCAGTAGTTGTGCCGGCGCGAGTGCTGTCCGGCAGTGCGCTGCTCCGGCTCAGTTTTTCCGGGGCGCACGAGTTCGAGAAGGTAGCGGTAAGCGAGGTTGATGCGCTGGGTCTTGCGCAGGGCTAGTTCCGCAAGCTCTTCCCTTCCGAAAAATCGGTCGGGGTGCCATTGCTTGATCAGCGCCTTGTACGCCTGCCTGAGCTGCCCGGGATCCGGTAAAGCCTCCAATCCGAGAATGCTCAGGCAGATGCTGAGATCTTTCTCGAAGGCGGGGCCTTCCTGATGGCCGGTTTGAAAACGTTGTTGCAGCATTCTCGCTCGTTTACCGTTTTCTATTAATATACGATTTATCAATGACCTTGGCGAGTAAATTCTGTGCCGTTTTGTCCTCGCTTCAGAAGAGCGCCGGTTAGTGCGCGGTTATCCGCGGCAGCCAAGTAACCGCCTCCGGGAAAAGCAGCAGGATCGCCAGCCCGGCGAGCTGGATGATCACGAACGGGATAATACCCCGATAGATCTGTGTCGTTCTGATGCCTGGCGGCGCCACGCCCTTCAGATAAAACAAAGAGAACCCGAACGGCGGCGTCAGAAACGACGTCTGCAGATTCATGGCGATCAAAACGCCCAGCCAGAGCGGATCCATTCCCAGGCTCTTGAATATCGGCGCGACCACCGGAACAATGATGAATGTGATCTCGATGAAATCGATAAAGAAGCCGGCCACAAAGATGACCAGCATGACGAGGGCCAAAAAGGTATGCGGCCCGAGGTTGGCTCCGAGAATGAGATGCGTCAGCGTGCGATCGCCGTGCATGCCGCGAAAGACGAGCCCGAATGAGGTGGCGCCTACGAGAATGATGAACACCATGCAGGTGAGGAGCGTGGTCTC
>CAZTNL010000435.1:0-3453 GCA_964614885.1 uncultured Calditrichaceae bacterium
TAAGGGAGAGGTGGTGCCCGGCCAGAGCATGGAGCAGGTGCGTGCGGCGATCGGCGACCCGGTGCGCGTTGACACGACGCGGCTGGAAGGTCAGCGGATGACCATCTGGTGGTATGAGCGCGCCGGGTACAGCAGCGTCATTTTCGATGAGAACGGCCGGGTGGTACGCCATTAGTAGCCCTGCTCGCCGCGTCAGTGTGCGGAGCGGAGCGACGTTTGGGCTGCGGCCGCGAAAGCAGCGAGGGGAAGACAAAGGAGCGGTCGCCCGGGCAAGCGCGTAAGAGCCTGCCGTACGGATTTCTGCGCGCAAATGATAAAGGAGAATGGTATGAGAAGCAAAGGTGTGTTTTTCGCCGCCGTGCTGGCCTGCATGGGGTTCCTGGCCTACGGGTGTTCTGAGAGACCCGGAGCAGACAAAGACCCCGGACTGAAATCCTCGAACACGGCGGCGGATTCGGTCGCCGTTGGACAGCCGGCATCGTCTGGAACCTGGAACAAGTTTTGTCCGGTGCAGGGTTGGGCGGTGGACCCGAAGTCGCCCACCCTGACCTACAAGGGCAAGGTCATCGGGTTCTGCTGCCCTCATTGCGACGAGACCTTCAATGAGGACCCGGACCGGTATCTTCGCAATCTCAGCGAGGATGGCAGCCAGTTTAACATCGGCGGTTGACCGCTGCCCACTTTGGGCAGAGAGCGTACAAGCAGCGCGACCCGGGTCAGCCGCCGGTTCGCGCTTGCGCCGACCTTCGAACGGTCCCTTCCCGCGGTTGACACTCCGGGGCCATTCGGCGCTATCCGGGCACATTGTTCCATCCCGACGCGGGTGTCAAAATCGGTTGGAAATCTGCTCAGGATTGTGTATCATTCTACCTCAGCGTCACCTGATGTAAGAACCTTATGAAAATAAACCTCAATAAATTTCTTAGGCTGCATATTCGCGGCAAGCTTGTTGTCGCCTTTGCCGGATTGTCTATTCTGCCGTTACTGGTGGTCGGCATTCTCGGCATTAACTCCAAGGTAACGCTGCTGCGCGAGGTGGCCGTCGAGAACCTGAGCCACGATCTGCTGACGATCAAGGAGCGGCTCGGCAGTTTCCTCACCGGTATGGATGAGAGCATCGATTTGCTGACCAGCTCTACAGCGTTCAGCGATTTCGTCAATGCTGCCAACCACGACGAAAGCACCGCTCACTCTGCGGCAGAGACAGAAGTGCTGGATCATTTGCTCAAGTTCGCACAACTGAAGAACATTTTCTATCAGATCAAGTTTATTGACCGTCGCGGTACTGAAAGGTTCACGGTCGAGAAGGAGGGCAACGACTATCGTGTCCTCCCGGAGCGCGATCTCAACCGGTTCGGCACCAGCTTTTATATGTACATCGCGAAGCAGATGGACTTGCAGGACGCGACCGTCATTCCGGTGGAGCTCACCGGCAGGGATAGGAAGACCCTGTTTCCGGCGATTAGTTGCATCTATCCGGTCGGAAAGGGTGAATTCGGTGGGTTGCTCGTGTTTCATATTTACGCGGACGCTTTTTTCAGAATCGTGGAGCGCAAAATAGAACACAGCTCCCCCGGCACCGTCATGCTGGTCAATGCGGACGGTTACTATCTCTATCACTCGGAAAAGAAAAAGCAGTGGAACCGGTTGCTGGCGTCGAAAGAGATCTCCAATCTCGCCACGGACTTCGGCGCAGCGACTGCCGAACAGTTGCTGACCCCGGACTCAGATTTCATCATGGATGTCAAAGGCGTTCTGGTGGCGCATGCGCCACTGTTCAGCAAAAAGGTCAGCTTTGAAAGCGACTACACGATTCTCAAGAGCGTATCCAAGGCTGAGATTTTCAGGCCGGCCGTCACTTTCAGGCAGTTTTTCCTCGCCATTCTGACGTTTTTTCTCTCCATGTCTCTGTTGCTGGCCTACGTGGCGACTCACCAGTTCACCAATCCCATCCAACGACTCCGGCGCGAGGCGCAAGTGATTGCGATGGGCAACTACCACGCGCGCGTCGACGTGCGGACTTACGATGAAATTGAGGAACTGGCCGAGCAGTTCAACGTGATGGCCGCATCGCTGGAGCAGCGTGATGAAGAGATCGCCAGTTACCAGAAACATCTTGAAGAAACCGTGCAGGAGCGAACGGGAGAACTGCGCAAGGAAAAGGACAAACTCCAGGCGATTCTCGACAATGTTCCGAGCGGTTTTATTCTGCTGGACCCGGAGCGCACGATTCTCTCGGCCAGCGCCGCTTTGATGTCGATTACCGGAAAGCCGGCGTCGGAACTCGTAGGCAACAAGTGCCATGACGTTATCGGCAACGATGCGCTGTGTGCGGGCTGCCCCACCGAAGAAGTGCTGCAGAGCGGCAAGATGGCTACCACGATCACGCGCGGCTTCAGTCCCGAGGGGGAGGACCGCTACCTGGAACATATTTCCGTGCCATTGCGAAGAAACGGTTCCGTAGATAATGTTCTCGAGATCATCACCGACGTCACCCGGAGAAAGCGTTTGCAGGATCAGCTCGTCCGGTCGGAACGTCTGGCCGCCACCGGCGAAATCGCGGCGGTTATCGCGCACGAAATGCGAAATTCACTCACCTCCACGCGCATGATCCTGCAGCTGCTGAAAGAAACGGACTCCGTCTCCGAGTCGGATCAGGAATCACTCGATGTGGCCCTCGATTCACTGGGCCGGATGGAAGGTGTGGTCAGCAATCTGCTGCAACTCGCACGTCCGGCACAATTAGAGATGAAACTTGACAGCATCGCGCGGGTCGTGCATGCGGCGGTCGAGTTTGCCCGGCCGCAGATTGCGCGCAAGGATATCGACTTGGTCACGCATCTGCCGGACGATTTACCGGACCTGGAAATTGATGGCGACCGGATGAAAGAGGCGTTGGTGAATCTCATTCTCAACGCCTCACAATCTATCGAGTCGCGCGGCAGCATCGTGGTTTCGGCCGAAGTGCAAACGCTGCCGCGCAAGCTGCGTGACCTCGGCGAGGTTCGCGTTTCCAGCGGCGAAGAGGTGACAGTCGCCGTGCAGGAGGTTGTGCTGCGCAAGGGGAGCGATGTCGTCGTCGTTCGGGTGCAGGATTCGGGATGCGGGATGCCCTCGTCGCACCTCCGTCGCATTTTCGACCCCTTTTTTACTACGAAGGTCGATGGCACGGGCCTCGGGCTTTCGTTTGTCAAGCGTGTGGTTAACGAACACGGCGGAGTGGTCACTGTAGAGAGCGAACCGGGCAGAGGAAGCACCTTTTCAATGATTATCCCTGGAGTCGGTTAGATGTCGAAAACAAAAATCCTCGTCGCAGACGATGACCAAAACATCCTGTTTGCGTTTCGCAAGACCTTTGAGAAGGATGGCTTCGATGTTGTTACGGCGTCGAGCGCAACCGAGGCGCTGAAAAAGATCGAAACAGAGGAGCCCTCTCTTGTTCTTCTGGATGTA
>CAZTNL010000436.1:0-3450 GCA_964614885.1 uncultured Calditrichaceae bacterium
TGGTCTTCATGGCGTACCGTGGCATTCTCACAGATAATCACGGGAATGACCGTGTGCCCGTCCTGCGAGAGGCGAGCGGCGGTCGCACCGCATCCTAACACCTCGTCATCCGGGTGAGCCGCAAAAACTACGATGTTCAAACTTTATCAGCTCCTGTCCTGGTCAGCAGCGATTTCCGCGACCGCTGATGATGGCGGGAATCGTTTTCAAAACTATCTTCAAATCCATGCTCAGCGAACAGCCATTCACATATTCCAGATCGAATGCCACCTTGTCGTCCACCGGCAAATCGTCCCTGCCGTTGATTTGCGAAAGACCCGTGATGCCTGGCAAGACTGAAAGGGCCAGACGCTGCTGTGGAGTGTAAGTGTCGACGATTTCAGCAATCTCCGGCCGCGGTCCGACAAGACTCATTTCGCCGGCCAGAACATTCAGCAACTGCGGCAGCTCGTCGAGGCTGAGCCTTCGCAACACACTGCCCACGCGTGTGATTCTGGGGTCTCCGTGTTCCGTCAAACCGGGTCCCATTCGGTCAGCGCCTGTGAGCATGGTCCGAAATTTCCACATCCGAAAAGGTTTGCCCGCTTTGCCGATGCGTTCTGCGCGGTAAAAGACATCTCCCGAGCTTTCCAGTTTTATCAGCAAGGCGAGAAGGGCAAACAAAGGCAACAACAGCAGAACCAAGATGGAGGACACGATACAATCCAGTGCACGCTTGACTCGAAATTCGAATTGTCTCAAGCTCGGACGAATCCTCCTCCTTCGAACGGCAGGGGATCAGATACGAAATTGCCGCGCGAGGTCGCGCAGGACCGCAATAATATAGAGGATATCGTCATTGTGCAGCTTGGGGTAAAGCGGAAGAGATACAATTCTGTTGTAGGTGTTCTCTGCCACGGGAAAATCACCCGGCCGGTAGCCGTACTGCTTTGCGTAGTAGGGCTGCAGGTGCAGGGGAATGAAGTGCACGCTAGCGCCGATGCCCCGCGCCTTCAACTCCTCGATAAACTGATTGCGGTCGATGCTGAGACGATCCAGGTTGAGCATCAGCACAAACAGATGCCACGAGGACCTAAGCCCGCTGCCGCACAGGCTTTCAAAGTACTTCTGATACCAGGCAGGCATCGCGTATTCAGGCATATCGTTTAAAGCGTCGAAGTAGATGCGTGCGTAACGCCCGCGCACCGCGTTGAACCCGTCCAGCTTCTTCAGCTGCTGCAGCCCGATCGCCGCCTGCAGGTCAGTGAAATTATACTTATACCCTAGTTCGTGGATTTCATAGTACCACTGGCCCTGGCTCGAATAACGCTTCCACGCATCCTTGGAAATGCCGTGCAGGCTCAGCACTTTTAGCCGTTCGGCCTCGTCGGCATCGTTTGTGGCGATGATACCACCCTCCACCGTCGTCATGTTCTTCGTCGGGTAGAAGCTAAACACAGCGGGGTTCGGCCCGTTGCCGACCATACGCTCCTGCTCGAATCTGCTTCCCGACGCATGAGCGGCATCCTCGATAACAGCCAACCCGTGGCGCTCTGCAATCTGCTGAATGGCCACCATGTCGCACGGGATCCCACCGTAATGCACAGGCATGATCGCTTTGGTGCGCGCCGTGATCCGGGCTTCAATCGCCGCAGGGTTGATGTTAAAGGAGTCTGGTTCGATGTCGACGAAAACCGGCTTTGCTCCCAGATAGGCCACCACTTCTGCGGTCGCACAAAACGTCATGGGTGTGGTGAGCACCTCGTCTCCGGATTCCACCCCGGCAGTCCGCAACGCCAGATGCAAGCCGGCTGTGCAGGAGCTGACGGCGACCGTGTGCCGGCAGCCAAGATATTCGGCGAACCGCTGTTCGAACTCGACGCTCCTCGGTCCGGTCGTCAGCCAGGGCGACTTGAGCGTAGCGACGACTTCGTCGATCTCTATCTCATCTACACTGTGTTGACAGTAGGGAATTTCTTTTTTGGCTGGCTTCGGACGGCGCAGAACAGGATCGATCGCAGCGGTGTCTCTCATAGGCAGTGTTGTTCCAGGTTGTTGGGGCGAACAGTTACTTGTAGGTGTAGTATTGATAGTCGTAGTACTTCGGATCCAAATAGGCGGGCAGAACGCTGTCAACGTTGTTCATGATCAGGCCCAGCACCTCGATTTGTGCACTTTGCAGAGTTTCGAGCGCACGCTTGACCACTTTCCGTGACGTTTGTCCGGCCTTGACAACAAAGACGACATTGTCTACAACCTTGGAAAGAGTGAGAGGATCGCTCACAGGAACGACCGGCGGAGAGTCCACTATAATGTAGTCGAAATGCTTCTGAGCCTCTTCAAAATAGGCGCGGGCGTTCTCGGCGTTAAACACCTCCAACGGGCTGGTGTCGAGGGCACCGCTGGTCATGACCTTCAGATTGTCGATGAAGGTATCTTTGATGCATTCAACGAAAGTCTTTCTTTGCCCGAGAACTTCTGCCACACCGATCTCTTTATTGAGATTGAAAAGCTGATGTTGTGTCGGCCGCCGCAGGTCAAAGTCGACGAGCAACGTCGACCTGCCGCGGTTCCGCGCAGAGGTCATTGCGATGTGCGAGGAGATCGTGCTCTTGCCCTCCCCAAGAACGGCACTTGTAATGAGCAGCCGATGCTTCTGGCTGCCGTTTCGCAATGTTTCCAGCTTAACAAACAGGCGCTGCATTTCTGCATTGCCGGGTGTGTCATCGTAATATGCGCTGGTCTGCTCTGCAGAGAATTCAGGGGCTGCCAACGTGCCATTACTGCTGTTATTCTGATGGAACACTAGTATTCACCAAAGGTCATTCGGAAATAGATGAGCGCGGCCGCGACGAGAATAGCAAGAGCCAGAAGCCAAACAACCAGGAAGCGCTTCGTTGGCGACTGCGTGTCGGGGACTGTGCCCAGTCTTGGCAACACGCCAAGCACCGGCAACTGAAGAAATTCTTCCGCTTCGTTCACCGTTCGGAACGAACTGTCCAGAAACTCCCGGGAATAGACAGCGCCGGAACCGAGACCGAGCGCCGCAACAGCCGTAACCAGAAGGATCATGTTTGAGCCCGCATTGATGGGCTGCAGCGGACGGCGCGGCACCTCCAGCACCTTGAACCGATCTGACGCGTCGGCCTCGCTGATCATCTCTTCGATCTGGACGCCCTCATTTTGCTGCAGGAACGTGTTGTAAATTTTACGATTCAAATTGACCTCCGCCCGCAGCTTCGCCAACTTCATTTCCTGCGCCGGCCGTTGAGAGCGGGTTGCCTTGAACGTCGCGATCAATCCGTTGAATGCATCGCGCTTCTTTTTCAGTATCTCTATGTCGACCAGGCTGATCAGCTGCTCCAGCATCAAATTGCGTTCAGCGAGGTCGACTGCCGCGTACTTCTTGGCGAGGAACTCTTCGAGACTGACGCGCATGACCTCCCGCAAATCATTGATCTTACGATTGAC
>CAZTNL010000437.1:0-3447 GCA_964614885.1 uncultured Calditrichaceae bacterium
GAACTCTTTGACGTATTGGTCACCGCCGACGACGTCTCTGCCGGCAAACCCAATCCCGAATGCTACCTGCTCGCCGCGCAGCTCTTGCGGGTGTTGCCGGAATCGTGCCTCGTCATTGAAAATGCACCGCTCGGCATCGAGGCTGCCCGCGTAGCGGGTATGTCGGTTTGGGCCGTCACCACAACGCTGACGCGCCTCCATCTTGCCGGCGCCGACCGTGTGTTTGGGGACCTGGTCGAGGTTGCGAAGCAGCTCGACCTGTTGGCGCACAAATATGACGAACTCGATACGGAGAACTTTGAAGTCGGATACGAGCCAACTTCATGATCTCACCCAAAGCCGTCAGAGAGAACTCCGGCCACCCCCTCTGTGGGGCAATCTGTCTGAGAAGGCAATGACGGCCTCCGGAAAGAAAGATACTGGCTCCCCTGTTTTGACACTGAACATGATGAATTACGTCCGGCTAATACTCTTTTCAGCGCTCGCACTGCTGTGGAATTGTGCCGAAGACAACCCACTACAGGTTGCAAACGGAACGACGCCGGAGCTCTCCGAGCTGGTCATCCCCGCAACCCTGTATACGGGCGCGGCGCAGCCGTATACCATTTCGGTGCGTGCAAGCGATCCCCAGGGCGTCGACAATATCGAAAATGTCAGCTACACTGTAACAAAGAGTGGCGCCGCCACGGCTTTGGCGCAAGGCACGCTCCTGGATAATGGCACGGGGGGCGATGTCATCGCGGCGGACGGCGTTTTCTCCGCCACCCTCAGCACCGGCTTCGCTCAGGGAGACTCCGGAGCTTTCGTTCTCTCCACGATCGCGCGGGACAAGAACGCGAACCAGAGCGAACCGCTGGCCGCAACATTCTCCGTAAAGCCCGGCGCGCCGAACCGGTCCCCGCTAGTAGTGTCGCTGCAGGCGCCGGGAACCGTGGCGATCGATTCCTCTTCGGGCTTCGTCGTGGCCATCCGGGCGCGCGTCACCGACCCGGATGGCAGCGGTGACATTCGCAGCGTCGACTATGCTTTTTTTGAACCTGAGCAGGCGATACCCACTCTCACCGGCGCCCTGAAGGACGACGGCGTCGACGCGGATCAGACAGCCGGTGACGGGCTGTATACCGCCGGTCTGGGCTCGATACTTTTTTCGCAGCTTTCCGACTATGCGCTTCGGGTTCAGGCGACAGACGCGGCGGGAAACAAGAGTGCGCCCGTTGTGCGGTTCATGCGGGGCCGTCCGAGCATCAGCGTGGCGCCAACGATTGTGACGGCATCCTTGCCGAGGATGGTCAATGGAAACACTGCCGGCAAAGTCCTGATCACAACCGTGATCAACGACCTGGAAGGTCTGGCGGATGTTGACACGGTTCAGTTTACCGCCTTGTTGCCGGACAACAGCGAAGCTTCCTTCAGTCCGGTGCGCATGTTCGATGACGGCGATGTGGCCAATAGTGGCGACGTGGCAGCCGGCGACGGTACGTTCAGTACTCTGCTGCCCCTGCAACCGGGGGGTGTGCAAACGCTCGACTACCGCCTCCTTTTCACGGCCACTGACAAAGCCGGGCTGAAAAGCCAGCCGCTCCTGCGGCGTTTTGTCGTCGGCTTCGACGACTCGCCGTACATTTCCGCCCTGTTCGCTCCGGACCAGGTGACGATCGATCCCACCAAGGCGGTGCAGATTCTCATCACGCTCGACGTTCGCGACCCGCAGGGCCTCGGCGACCTTCAACTGGTGCAGTTCCGCAGCTTCCGGCCGGACGGGCAGGAAGCCGGCGGTAGCCCGATAGAGCTGTTCGACGACGGCAACAACGACAATGGCGACAGCGTGGCCGGGGACGGCATCTTCAGCCGCTTCATTTTCCTTCCCCCGCAAGGCGTGATGAAAGGCGACTTCCGTTTCGTCTTCGAAGCGCGCGATGCAGCCGGGCACGTAAGCAACAACATCGAACACACCTTGACCGTGAAGTAGGAGACAACTCCGCATGCGATTCCGGACCATACTCTGGACAATCGGATTTTTTGCGATTCTGGCAAACTTAGCTCCGGCAAACGCTCAGTTTCTCGGTAAGAGGTCGTTTGTCCTGGGCCCTGTCGAACCGGAAAAGGGCCTGGCGAGCAACAGCGTGACCGACATCGACCTGCTCAACACCAGCCTGTGGCTCGGCACCGGCCGCGGCCTGAGCAGAACCAACAACGATGGTCTCGACTTCGACTCGTTCGGGCCGGATCAGGGCATCGGTCGTGGCGGCGTTTCTGCACTGGCCGTTCGCGACGACATCATCTGGGTGGCAACGGGCTTCGATTCGACCACCGACCTCGGAACGCTGCAAACGGGCGGCGGGCTCGCTTTCTCGCAAAACAGGGGCAGCGACTGGACATTCATCCCCCAGCCTGGCTCAACGCCGATCACCAACATCACCTTCGATATTGCCCTGCGCAACGATGAGGTCTGGATCACCAGCTTTGGCGGAGGCCTGCGCAAATCGACCGATCTCGGATCGAACTGGGACATCGTGACGCCGGATTCGTTTCTGTTTGATCCAAACGCCCACCTCAATCACCGCGCGTTTTCAGTGATCAACGTCGACGGCATTCTTTGGGTTGGAACGGCCGGAGGCGTCAACCGCTCCACCGATGGTGGCCAAACCTGGACCAACTTCAGTCACTCCGCCACAGATTCCGCCACTGTCACCGGAAATTTCGTGGTCGCGCTTGCCAACCAGCGTTGGAATGGCGCCGATATTCTCTGGGCCGGAACCCGGCCGACGACTGTGGAGTCAGGCGATGAAACCGAATTCCTAGGCGTCTCAATGAGTCGGGACCAGGGATTTACCTGGCAGACGACCCTGCATGGCGAAACCGTACACAACTTTGCTTTCGACGACTCCGTCGTCTACGCCGCCTCGAGCAACGGCCTGTACAAGTCGAATGACTTTGGCGAGCACTGGTTCCTGTTCCCGCCGATGGAAAACGAAACCGGCACGCGGCGGATTCTCAACAGGAAAGTCTTCGATGCTGAAGTCACCGCCGGACACACGGTGTGGGCCGGAACCGGCAACGGCCTGGCAAAAACCTCTGACAACGGCGCAAGCTGGCAGATCTTTCAGGTCTTCCCCCCAACCGGCAGGGATGGCGAGCCCAGAACCTACGCCTATCCGAACCCATTTTCGCCGAACGTCCACAACCGGCTCAACGGCGAAGGCAACGTTCGTTTTCAGTACAACACGACGCGCGACACACGGGTCACTCTGAAGCTGTACAACTTCGCCATGGAACATGTGGTTACGGTCGTCGAAAACGCGCCCCGTGCCGGCAATGGCGATTTTTATGAAACCTGGAACGGCCGCACACGGGATGGCCGCCAAGTGGGCAACGGCGTCTACTTTTACCGGCTCGACCTCGAAGGAGAAGGGGCGTTCTGGGGCAAACTCATCGTGCTGAAATGAA
>CAZTNL010000438.1:0-3445 GCA_964614885.1 uncultured Calditrichaceae bacterium
GTACTTGTGTTATTGGCCAGCGCCCAGCAGTAATAGCCCCTGTGGCGTAATCAGGTAAATATGATCTCGCCACCTGCCGAGATCTCATAAAATTTGCCTACATTGATGATGTCCTCTACTTCTTCACAGAAGTCATCCTTTTTCAGGTGAAACATCTCAACCGTGGCCTTGCAGGCGTATAGATTGCAACCGGCATCGTGCGCCATTTCAATAAATTCCGGCACGGGTGGGATATCCAGCTTTTCCATTTCCTTCGACATCTGAGAGGTCGCAAAAGCCGACATGCCCGGAATGATCCCGACCAGAGACGGGATGTGCATGGCCGGGTTGCCGACGGTAGCGACTTTTAGCCTGTTCATGCGTTTTTTCAGGATCGCTTCCAGACCGAAGAAGGTGAAAAACAGGTTGGCCTCGATGCCCTCCATCCGGGCGCCGTTGGCCATGATCAAGCCGGGGTAAACCCCCTCCAGCGACCCTTTGGAGACGACGATGGAGACTTTTTTTATCTTGTCGTTTGTAGTTCCGTTTGTGGACATGGTTTTTCTCTCCCAATTGTTCTCGGATTCGCACATGAGGTTTGTGGTTTAAACGCAACCCTGTGGCTTACTCAGGCCCGCAATCTTCGCGGCTTTCTTTGCCGGCCCGCCTGGAAAGAGTTGGTAAAGATCTTTTGTAGACACGCCGCCGGCGTTTTTGATCCGACGAATCGTAGGCGCCTGCCCGCGCTCTTTGTAGTCGTCACGCATGAAGCGGATGACTTTCCAGTGCATATCGGTCATGTTGATTCCAAGGTCCTGCGCGATCTCATTTGCCAACTCTTCCGTCCAGTCATCTGGGTTTTTCAGGAAACCTTCTTCGTCGAATTCCACTGTCTTTGCGGACATCACATCGGTAGCCATAACAATTTCTCCTTTTCAAGCTGAAATGCGGTTGTTTGGGTGAACCGCCCCATTTGGGGCAGCCATACTTTTGACGAATTCAAGCAGGAAGACGAGTCCACGCTTGACTTCCGGTTTTTTTAGTTCTTTGAAAATTTCACGGTAGCTGACATCGCTGTCGACCACGATGTCCATTTTGCGATAAAACCCGAGCGCGTTATTCATGGTGCTCAACATCTCGGGTTGGGTCATATTTTTGACCGTACTCAGAATGCGTGTGATATTCTCCCTCAGCAGGCGCACATCTTCCACGCTGAAAGAGGTTACGATAGTATCCAGAATCTTGCCGGCTTCCTTCATGAATTCGAAGTAACCTTTGCGGTCGAGTTCGTCCAGGGTGTGGAGGATCTGCATGAATCCGTTGCGCAGGGGCTCTTTGGCATCCTTGAAGAAATCCGCCGTGCTCTCCATTTGCTCCAGCATGGTGGTCAGGTTGCGCGTGTTCCGCAGCAGTTTTTTGAGTAGGTGCAGCAGGTCATCGGTATCGAAGTAAGGCGCGACTGTCTCCAATTCGGTGACGGTTGCCTGGAACACATCCCGGCCGAGGTGCATGAGGTCGCTCTTCAATTCCTGTGTCTCACGTTCGCGGCGCTGCTGCGCGCGCATCTGCTCTGTCAGGAAGTCGAGCTTCTCGTTGATCGCGGCAATCTGCTGTTCGAGATCTTTAACTTGCATCGCTTACCCTCCTCTTGCCGGCCATCATCATCTGCGCTTCGATGGGCAGCTCGCTGCCTTTCAGCAAGAGATTCCAGTAGACCCAGCGGAACATCATCTTGCCCCAGTGGTTCATACGCGTCTCTTGCAGAAGGGAAAAAGGCCCGACGCCCGGCAGTGGAAATTTCCCCGGCAGGGGTTCCACATCGTAGTTGAAATCGATCAGGATGCCCTTGCCAAACCCGGATTCGATGAAACAATTGGCGTGGCCGTCGAATTGACGTAGGGTGTTGCGGCCTTCGGCAACGCGCATGAAGTTCTCAAACAGAATTTCAGCTTCGAAGTGCGCCACCGAGCCAGCCTTCGAGCTTGGCAGGTCGGTGGCGTCACCGATGACGAAGATGTTTTCGTGGTTTTTGGCCAGCAGCGTGCCCGGGTCGGTGGGTACGAAATTCAAATCGTCGCCCAGCCCCGAGCGCGCGATCACATCCGACCCCATGTTGGTCGGGATCGTCACCAGCAAGTCGTAAGATATCTCGTTCTCGTCCCACGACTTGATCTTGTTGCTGCCGCTGTCTACACTGCCTATACTGAACTCCGGCGTGAGCTTGATATTTTTTTTGTCCAGAAATTGTCCGAGAAGTCCCGCGGCGATCGGCTTGGTAAAGGCGCCGGGCAGCGGCGTCACGTACTCGATCTCGACTTTGTCGCGGATGCCCTGCTCGGTGAACCACCAGTCGGCCAGAAACGAAAACTCCAGCGGCGCCACCGGACACTTGATCGGCATTTCCGCGATGTTGACCACCACCTTGCCGCCTTCCCAGTATTTCAGAAATTTTGCCAGCGCCAGCGCGCCGTCGACGGTATAAAAGTCGAAGATATTTTCCCTCCAGCCGCCGTTGACCATACCCTCGGTTTCCTCAGGATGAACTGTGGAACCGGTCGCGATGATGAGGTAGTCATAAGGCAGAACCTTGCCGCCTTGAAGTTTGATCTGGTTCTTTTGAGGCTGAATTTCATCTATCGGCGAAATGACGACGTCAACGCCGGTCGGGAAAAAATCACGCCGGGGTTTCACGACATCCTGTTTGGTGTAGATGCCAAATGGGATAAACAGAAAACCTGGCTGGTAGAAATGCGTCTCGTTCTGGTCGACGATCGTGATCTGCCATTTCTTGCCGTCCAGGACCGGCGCCAGTTTATTGGCCATCATGGTACCGGCGGTGCCTCCGCCGAGAATAATTAACTTCTTCATACTTAAATCCTTTCGATTCGTACGTTTGCTTGCGGTGACTCCGACGCGCTGATCTGCGCTTCGCCCGTCTCCGGGCGACGGTGGCCGAAGATCACCTCTTTGAATTTTTCACAGTTGAGCTGCATGCGGTAGACCCGGCAGGAGCGGCAATCGTCAGCCTCGCATTTTGTACTCACATACGTCAGACTCCAGCAAGGCCCAACCACTTCATAGTAAGCCGGGCACTGTTTACACTGCTCATCCAGACCACCCTTGAACTCCCAGCATGGCAAGAGCGAGAGCATGCGCTTAATTCCGGGAAGGTTCATGCCGTGTTCAACGATCATTTTTCGGACACATTTCAGACGGTCGACGTCATGAACCGAATACATGCGGCGCCCGCTTTCGGTCCGGTGCGGCAGCACCACACCTTCTTTCTCGTACATGCGCACCGTTTGCGTTGCCACGCCAACCATTTTCGCCACAGCGCCAATCGTCAACATGGGTTCAAAAATATCGAGATTTTCTTTTCTCTCCGGCACGTCGCTCTCCGCAGTTCGAATTTTTCAAAAGCTACATTCTCAACTTCCGCAAAAGCTGCATTCTGAAATTGAGCTTC
>CAZTNL010000439.1:0-3444 GCA_964614885.1 uncultured Calditrichaceae bacterium
GAACAACATCCACTCGAAGTATTTCCTTGGCGACATGGAAGCGATCATGCTGGGAATCGCCGAACGCCTCAACCTGCCGGGATACGGCAAGGACGGTTTCGCCGCCGGAATCGATTTCAAGCGGCCGGAGGATTTCTACCTGAAGATGGTCGCCAATCTTGCCGCCGGCGACAAGCCCGGCCACTCGGTTCCCGATGCTGACGCGGATGAAATGAAAACCTTCATACAGGCCCGCACACATCTGTCTCCGGCCGTCTTTGATATCGAGAGAATGAAGAGGTCGGTGGTAGACGAGAACGGCACGAACTGGTGGAACAAGGTTGTCCACGTTCTGAACCGTGGCGGCCGTTTCGAGGATTTCGACAAATACCGCAACAGCGGTGATAAGCTGCCGCACATGTTCAAAGGCATGTTCAGCATCTACGTCGAAGATCTCGCCAAAACGCGCCACTCCTACACCGGCAAACGTTTCTCCGGCCTGGCGCTGGCCGAACCCGTCAAAGGATTCGACGACCGGCCCATCGACGAAAGCGGATTTCCGCTGCACCTGATCACCTACAAGGAAATCCAGGGCGGCCAGTCCCGCACCCTGCCGACCGACTACTGGCTGGCGGCAACGTTGCCGGAAAACATGATTCACATCAACGCGGAAACCGCCGAACAGCTCGGTTTCAAAGATGGCGACCGCGCGCGTGTGGTTTCGGCGACCAACACCGCCGGTGTTTGGGACCTGCAGAACGGCGACATCGTGCCGGTGGAAGGCAAGCTCAAGGTCATCCAGGGAATGCGGCCGGGGGTGGTGGCCATTTCCTGGCATTTCGGCCACTGGGCCTACGGCGCCAACGATGCGGTCATCGACAACGAAAAAATTTCTGGCGACGAAAGCCGCCGCGCCGGGCTTTGCCCGAATGCGATCATGGCTTCCGACCCGGTACTCAAGAACAGTTGCCTTGAAGACCTCATCGGTGGTTCCGCATCTTTCTACGACACCGCAGTCAAGCTTGTGGCCGCTTAGGCTCATCCGCACACTGCGTCCTTTCACACTCCCGCTGCCCATTGGGCGGCGGGAGTCTTTTTTGACCGCTGCAGACAGGCACGCGAGACTGTACGAATGCGCACGCGAACACAGCACGGAAATTCACGGTAATGGCAATCGCTGTGTTGTATTCGGACATAGCCGCCATTTTTTCATTGCATTTGTTAAGCCGCTGTATTATCTTCACCCACCGCCTCATTTGTAACCCCTTGCTTTCTGGTAGCGGCGGGATGTCCTTTACGATAAGTTTAACCGACTTTATCCAGGTTGTCCCGGGCTCTGCAGCCCGCGTTCATTACGTTTCATCCAACAAAAGGGAGGGAGTTATGCAACAGCTCGACAAATTCTCCGGAATTGCGCACTGGCTGCCGAGACTGTCGGTTGCCGCCACGTTCCTGTTTCACGGTCTCACCAAGATACCGATGGCCGAAGGTTTGGCAAAAATGATGGGCATGCCTGTCGCTATGGTGTACATGCTGGCGATGATGGAAATTGCCGGGGCGCTGCTCCTCCTCTGGGGCGGTATCGGCCCGGACTGGGCGACGCGCGTCGGCGGCCTGCTGCACGCGGTCATCATGATCGGCGCCATCATGATGGTACACGCGGCCCACGGCTGGAACTCGATCAACATGGGTACCGGCAACATGGGCAAAGGCATGGAGTTCCAGGTGCTGATCCTCACCGTGTCCCTGTTCTACGCCTTTAAAGGCAACGGCGCGAACGCCGCCAACGCCTGAGGCAGTCTCCTCTGAGGCAATCTGTCCACGGCGTCGTTCGCGACGCCGTGGAACGTTGATTTACCCGCCTCTCTTTGCCCCTCCGCTCACAAATCGCTTTGAATTCTCCCTGCGTGTTTTTAAATTGGCGCGAATTAATAGTTTCTCGAGCAATTGCAGGACGATTCAATGCCCAAATCAGCCAACAGTCTCAGGGTCGGAGTTTATGTGGATGTTGCCAACATTGCCAGAAATGGCGGCTACGGCATGCGCTACGACGTGCTGCGCCAGTTCGCCTGCCGCGACGGCGCCATTCCTCTCCGACTGAACGCCTACATCAGCCACGACGGCGACCGCGCCAAAACCGATCGCGCCTACCGCGACGCCCAGCGCGGCTTTCACGACAAACTGCGCGAACAGGGATTCAAAGTGATCCTCAAGACGGTCAAGTGGTACACTGCCGAGTCCGGCCGCGTGGGCAAAGCCAACGCCGACCTCGATCTCGCAGTGGATGCGCTGCTCCAGTCCGAGAATCTCGACCGCGTGCTCCTCGCTACCGGCGACGGCGACTTCGTGCAAGTGGTCAGCGCGCTGCAAAACCGCGGCTGCCGCGTAGAAGTCGTGGCTTTCGACAATGTTTCCAACGATCTGAAGAGCGCCGCCGACATGTTCATGTCCGGCTATCTCGTGCCTGAACTGCTGCCCTTTCCGAGTGACACGGGCATCAAGTGGTGCAAGGACGGCTCCATGGTGCGGGGCATCTGCTACTACTACAATGCAGGCAGCAAATTCGGGTTCATGCGCTTCCTTAAGCAGGTCGATAGCGGCCTCTGGGACGTAGACACCCGCATCGAAGGTTCGCCGTATGAAACCGCCTATTTTCGCGCCAGCGACATCAACCAGACCCTGGACCTGGACAAGCTGCCGAACCGGGACACGGTTTTTCAGTTTACCCTCAAGAAGAATCCGGACGAAGACTCCGCGCACCAGAACCAATTTCAGGCATTCGATATCAGGGTGGTGTAGTCAGAGATAACCGGGACGAACCGCCGAGCCGGCCTGCAAGGTGCGAATTTCTCAAGTGCCCGCGGCCAGGCGCCGAAACATCGTGGAAGTGCTCATACCGAGAAGGAGAAACGCTATGTTGGTCGTGACAACACCGAATATTGAAGGGAAGAGAATCAAGCGCTACCTCGGACTTGTAAGCGGGGAAGCGATTCTCGGCGCCAACATTTTCAAGGATTTCTTCGCCGGCATCCGGGATATCGTCGGCGGCCGCTCCGCGGCTTACGAAAAAGAGCTGCGCAGAGCCAAGGATATCGCCATACGGGAGATGTCGGAGCAGGCGCATGCTTTAGGCGGCAACGCCGTGATCGCCGTCGATCTCGATTACGAAACCATCGGCAGCGGCGCGGGCAGCAACATGCTCATGGTGAGCGCCAGCGGCACAGCCGTTGTCCTCGAAGGCTAACCTGAAAAATCCACCGCCACTGAGCCGCAGAGTACACAGAGTTTTCTTTTTTTGAAAGTTATAGAAGGCAACATGTCGGGTTTTTCCAACGACATTTTGCTGTGACCTTTTTCTCCAGGTTCTTATTTCTCAGCGCCCTCTGTGGCAAAATTGATGAATTAAGCAGGCTAAGGGAACACCTCATTTCAGACCAGGGAAGGTATTATGACAAACAAAACAAG
>CAZTNL010000440.1:0-3442 GCA_964614885.1 uncultured Calditrichaceae bacterium
ACAAATGGAAGTTTCCAGCACGATAGCGGGCTTCCTGGTCTGCGGCGGATTTCTCTACGTGGGTGGACTCATCGGCTCTTTGTCGTTGCGGCAGCCGGGCGCCATGGGAGGCGGGGACATCAAATTTGGCGCGATGATTGGGGCCTTCTTAGGCTGGCAGGCCGGCCTGCTGGCAGTTATCATCGCGGCGTGTGCAGGCGCGGCGTTCGGCATCCTGCGCATTTTGATCGTCGGCGACTCACGCGCTGCACGCCAGATGCCGTTTGGCCCTTTCCTCGCCATTGGGGCGACCATCAGCCTCTTCTGGAGCACAGAAATTCTGAACTTCTACCTAACCACATTCGGAGTGAGCTGAACATGAAGATTCTCGAGAATGAAAGAGGCTTGACCCTGATAGAGGTCATGATGGTGGTGATCATCCTGGGCGTTCTCGTCGCCCTGGTCGTTCCACAGTTTGCCGGTCGTACTGATCAGGCCCGCCGGGCCGCCGCAAATGCCGATATCAACGCGAATCTCGCCACGGCGCTCGAACTGTATTTTCTCGACAACGGCGCTTACCCCACGTCGGAGCAAGGGCTCGACGCTCTTCTGCACAAACCGGAATCGCCGCCGGTTCCAATCTCGTGGCAGGGGCCGTATCTGAAAAGCAACACCAATCTCAAAGATCCCTGGGGCCAACCCTATTCATATGACTGCCCCGGCGAGAATAATCCGGCAGGCTACGACCTGGCCTCGCTGGGTCCTGACAGACAAAAAGGTGGCGGAGACGATATCCGCAATTCTGAAGCGAGTAAGGCCAATGCTTTCTAATGAACGCGGGCTAACCTTGATTGAGCTGTGCTTGACTCTTCTGGTTCTCGGCCTTCTTGTCGCTGCTGCCAGTCCGAACTTGTCGCATGCGCTGTCAGCCTTGAAGCTGAAGAGTGAAGCAGAGTCGGTCGCCACAAACCTGCAGATGGCCATTCAAAAGTGCAGAATCTCCGGAATTCCACACCGGATTCAGGTGATGGAAGATGGCAAATCCTATGTGATCGGACGGCAATCCTGGGAGGACAGTCCAGACAGGCCTGCATGGGATCCGGTAACGGACTGGCAGGTTATCGTGCGGAACGCGCTTAGCACCGGTAGTAAGCTGCAGCCGGCAGGCGAGGCCTTCGTCCTGGATCCTGCGGAGACGAGGAAAAACGTTCTCTTAACCTTAGTTCATGATGACAAACTCGTTTACAAAATTCAACTGGACGGCGAAGGCAACGCCAGTGCGACGGCGGAATAAACAACCAGACCGCGAGGCCGGCTTCGTCCTGATCGAAGCGCTGATCGCCATCCTGATCCTGTCGGTCGGACTTGCCGCACTGGTGCAGGCTGCGCGCGAGTCGGTCAAAGCAACGCAAACTCGCGTGTATGGGTTCATCCCCGCACAAGAATTGGCCGACCGTCTCATGGCTCAGTTCGAACTGGCAGCCATGGACAGCGCGGCCAGCGAGTCACAGCCGCTGAGCGGTGAAGAGGGTTCGTTTCGTTATCGCGTTGAAGCAACTGAGTGGCCGGCCAATCCGGCGCTCGAGAAAGTGGATGTAACCGTTAGCTGGGCGGGACCCAGGAAACCGGGCTCCGTCACTCTGACAACACTCCTGCCGAAACGGCCATTGAAAGAATGACAAGCATGGACACCCACATGCACATACGCGATGCAGCTCCTGTCAGTGGAGAAGCCGGATTTACTCTCGTAGAAGTGTTGACCGCGCTGGCCATCTTCTCTATCGTAGGCGTGGCGGCCCTATCGCTAACCCAAAGAATGATCACTGCCAGGAAGAAGGTGAGCGCCACAAACCAGCAGTTGCGTCAGCTTCAGCGGGCTCGGCGAGCACTCTCGGCTGACCTGAGACGGGTGGAGCGCTTCCCACTCGCGGCTTTCGTGGGGGACGCACACTCTATGACGCTCCCGCTGGTCGAACCGGGACCTTCTGGAACAGGTCGACTTGCAGCGATCACCTATTTTGCGCAGGCAGATTCTGGTGGCACATCCCAAAATCTTCTGCGCAGGCAGCGCGACTTCAAAGGGCATGAAACGACCGCCATAATGTTCAGGAAGCTGGAGCGTTTCAACATCCGCTATCTCGTCGCGGCTGGGGACGGCGCTGAATGGCAGACAGCATGGCACAACAGCATGGCGTTACCCGCAGCCGTTCTCGTCACCTTGCAGCCGGAAGGCTCAGAGCGGCCGGTCAAAGTCCTGTATCCAATTCACAGCCACAGCCAGAATGCGGGACAGAAAATTGGATCATAACTGGGCCAAAAACGAGACCGGCAGCCTCTCCATGACTGCCCTCTGGCTGCTGACTCTACTCAGCCTCCTGGCCATGGGCTTGGCACGGGATGTTCTCGTCGGATTGCGTTCCGACGCCGTCCAGTCAAACGCGTTGCAGGCTGCGTGGCTGGCAAGAGCCGGCGCCTATGCCGGCATTGCTGTTTTGGAGATCCCGGACACCGGCGACTCAGCCTCACACTATGACGATTTTTCAGCGCCGTGGGCAGACAACAAGCGACTGTTCCAACGCGTTTCCTGTGGCACTGGTTTTTTCGAGGTTGGCTACAGCACGGGTTACCCGGATTTTGGCATCAGGTACGTCTATGGCGTTTTTGATGAGAACAGGAAGATTTGCATCAACAGGGCGCCAGGTGCCGTCCTCAAGCGACTGCCGGGAATGACGACGCCCAAGGTGGAGGCGCTACTCGATTGGATCGACGACAACAATGTCACCCGGAGTGAAGGCGCTGAAGACAACGCCTATCGAACGGAGGGCAAGAGCTATACCTGCAAGAATGGCCCACTGGATTGCCTGGAGGAACTGCCGCTTGTCAAAGGGTTCACGGACGCAGACGTGGAGAGATTGCGACCTTTCGTCTCCGTCCACGGCAACGGCAAGGTAAACATCAATACCGCTCCGGTCGGAGTGCTTGCGCGGCTCGGCTTGGGAGATAAGTTGGCAAAAACCATTGTCCGCTGGCGCCGCGGCCCGGACGCGGTGGTCCTAACCCCGGATGACAGGTCGTTTCACGAGGAAGGAAACATCGTTCAGGAACTCCTCCGCAGCACCAAACTGAAGCCGAGCGAGCAGGCGGCACTGCATCGGTTGATTCGAACAGGATTGCTGGGCGTCGCTTCCAGTCATTTTACAATTCAGGCGGTCGGAGTGGCTCCTGCCGGTCGGGCGCGCCACCGAATTGTGGCCACCGTGCATCGAACGAACCGCCATCATGTCGAGGTGCTCTCCTGGCGGGAGGGCAAGGTAAGCGAATGAGTCAGGTTGTGGAGTCAGGTCGAATAAAAGTATTGCCGGCAGAAACGGTTTCAGCCCGGGCTGCGAAAGTCGGTCGCAGCGTCAGCGACTGGGCCGTCGACCTTTTGCCGGCACAGCAGCGCTTCCTGGGTATTGAATTC
>CAZTNL010000441.1:0-3437 GCA_964614885.1 uncultured Calditrichaceae bacterium
GTGCAATCATTTCCCGCCAATCACCTTACGCCCCGGGCGCTGTTGTTGCAGGCCAAAACAAAACTGGCTCTGGGAGACACCAGTGGCTGCGTGGCTGCACTCGAGCAGGTGACTGCCATTTACCCGTACGCGAACGTCGCCCGGCAGGCTCGTCTCCGGCTGGCAAATCTCCACTTTGCCGCACATGACTTTCGTTCTGCCGTTGACGAATACCAGCGCCTTCGACTGCTGCCGCAGGAAAAGCTGGAGGCAGCAGGGACAGCGTCTTCCTTCATCCTGTTTCGTTTGGCGCAGTCGCTGGAAGGGCAGGGGCGACTAACTGAAGCGCTCACTCACTACATCGATTTCGTGCGCACGAATCCGTCGAGTGCTGAGTCGACCTCAGCGATGCTGGCCATAGCCAGATTATGCAGCAGGGAAGGCAAGGGATCCCTTGCCAGAGAATACTACACCAGCCTCAGCCGGTCGGAGCTTAAGCCGGATGAGCGGTATGAGGCACTAGTCGGTCTGGCAGACCTTGCATTTGCCGGACGCGCTTATGCGGATGCCCTTGCGAACTATCAGGAGGCAAGAAACGGTCTTGCGGCCGGCCCAAAGCGCAGATACGTGGACTCCCGAATTGTGCGCTGCCAGTTATCGCTAAAACGGTTTGCGGTGGCGGAAAAGGGAATCAAGCGGTTTAAGTCGGTGTATGACGATACAAAAATGGACGAAGCGCAGTTCCTCGAGGACAAGGGACAAGCGTACCTTGCAAACAAGAATTTCGAGTTGGCGGAAAAGGCGTTCAAAAAACTAGTGAAAATCGGCCGTGACACCGACTACGCCGCACGCGGGGAACTAGGCCTGGGAGCCCTCTATCTGGTCACAAATCACACCGAGAATGCCCTCAAGCTCCTGACAAACCTGCCCAGCAAGTATCCTCGCAGCAAGGTCACACCGCGTGCCTACTACAACCTTGGAGACTTCTACTTCAAGTCGGGCCAGACGAACAACGCGATTCTTGCTTTCAAAAACACCCTCTCGCATCCGCAAGCGGGGGAGTATTACGAAAAATCTATGCTCTATCTGATCGAATGCTATCGCGGCGCCCAGCTATGGGACCAGGCCATCGCTACAACGCGACGATATTTGCGGGAATTTCCGCGCTCGCGCAACGCGTTGAGAAAACAAGTAGACCTCGGCCAGTTCTTGATGAAGCTCAAGGAGTATGGTAGGGCGATCGAGCGTTTCCGCAACCTGCAGCCTTTTGCGGACAAAGAGCTTCAACCAGAGCTCCAGTTCTATATTGCGCAGTGCTACAAAGAGTCTGGCAATTTCGAGCAGGCTGTCACCGAGTACCTAAAGGTCAAGTATCTTACGGCGCCGACCAAGCTGCCCTGGCACGTGACTGCTTTGTTCGAATCGGGCAGGTGCCTGGTTCGTCTCAATCAATTTGAGGCGGCGAAGAAGGTTTTTAGGAGGATTCTGCGAGAGCAGGGCGAAAACAGCAATTTCGGCAGATTCGCTGCTAAGCAACTACAGGAAATAGAAGCAAGAACGACAGCCGGTGGGCAGGTGTCGAACTCAGCCCCGATGTAGGGAACGCGGGGGGACGTCAGCCAGCCGGATGTCGCGAAGATAATTTCCTCTGTGAAGGAATAAACACAAACGTGCGATGTATGTACTCTCGAAAGAACTAAAGAACCCTGGTGTGTTCTAAAGCCGTGCAATATGGAGTCAAACACTGAAAAAGATGTCCTGGACCATATTCAGTTGTCGCTTCGCGGGGATTCCCGAGCATTTGAGTGGATAATAAGGAAGTATCAGAAGCGCATCTATTTTACGGTTCTCCAGGTGGTTTTGCGACACGAAGATGCAGACGATGTGTTGCAGGATACGTTCATCAAGGCGTTCACCAAATTGGACACCTATGATACGAACTATCCGTTTTATCCGTGGCTGTATCGCATTGCCATAAATACGTCGCTGAACCATCAAAAAGAGAAAGCGCGCCGCCGGGCGGTTTCGATCGATGATGCGGAGGGCAGCGGGTATGACTCAGAATTCGCACAATCGCCCGGCCAACTCCGGGAGATGGAAAGAAGTGAACTGGCGGCAAGTTTAGTAGAAGCGTTGGAAAGAATTCCGGTAGAGCAGCGGGCCGTGTTTGTTTTGCGGGTAAAAGAGGGATACAGCTATCAGGAAATTAGCGATGCGCTCGACATTTCGCTCGGAACGGTCATGTCGCGGCTTTCGCGTGCGCGAGGTAAACTAAGAACACTTTTGTCTAACTACATCGAAACTTACCACGTCGAGGTTGAAAAGCCATGAGCTCTTGTCAATTCAGTTCACGAATTGCAGGTTTGGCAGATGGGGCACTTTCCCAGGAGGAAATCAGCGAACTCGACCGGCACCTCGAAGGTTGTCGGGTTTGCGAGTCGGAGTTGGAAACGATTCAAGCATTAGACGCCCTCTATCGGGAGCATTCGTTCTTCGAACCAGCGGAGGAGTACTGGGACGAACTGCCGCGGCGCGTCAGCGCTCAGCTTGGAAGCAGGCGTAGGCATATAACTCCCAAGTGGCGGCTTGCGCTCGCTGACATGGCGGCTTCGTGGCGATGGCAACACGCCGCCGTGGCTGTCTCGGCAGCAGTCTTGATTGCCCTGTTTTTCCAAAAACAAATGACATTTCAGCCCCCGGCGGAAACAACGAGGCCTGTGGTAGAGGTACTCCCCGAAGCCAGCCACGCAATTCCCCCGTTACCGCCTGAGACCCGCCCGGAGAGAACTGAACCCGTGACACAGCAAAAAGCGATAGCACCGAGGGCTATCGCGGAGAACACCGTGCCGCCCGCAGAGCAGAACATTGAAGCTCCTGCAGAGAGCCGAGTCGTTACGTTGGATTCCCCCGGCAAAATCGCGGGCCGCGGGTTGAAGTTGGGGCCAATAGCGTTCGCCGGACCCAAAGTTCTGGTTCCACGGCCGCATGCCGGATTCCTGGTGTCGTCTGACGCCGATCTGTCGTCCAGTGAGCGAAGAGGTGATGACGTTAAGATTTTTTCGCAGGAGGCAAACCGCGCTTCTTTGGGCAGCGCTGGCCACAGTGAGTCCCGGGCCATCTTTCCGGAGATAGAGAGTGATTTTCAGGAAACGCTTTGGATCGTGCAGAACAGCACCGACCTCAGCGAAAAGCGCAATATCTGGCTCTCGTTTCTTAAACGCGAGAAAGATCCTACAGACCACGCCCGCGGTGTGTATCGACTGGCTCTCGTTCTGGAGGAAATTGCACATCGTTCCGCTGAGGCGGCCGAGGCCAGAGCGGCGGTTAGCTTTTACCGGGACAACGCCGTAACGCTGCGGCGGTTCATGCACGATAGCGGCTTTGAGAAGAAACTGGCTGCTCTGGTAGCGGCCGCCGGTATGTAGCTTTTCTTTTTCGAGCCCCGAACGCGAGGGATC
>CAZTNL010000442.1:0-3431 GCA_964614885.1 uncultured Calditrichaceae bacterium
CGGTTATCCTGGGCCGGGCCGTCAACTACGGGCTGGCCGCAGGCGGGGCCGCGGGTGTGACGCGCGCGCTGGACATTCTGCGTGACGAGTTCGATCGGGCGCTGGCGCTCAACGGCTGTTGCAGCCCGACGGATTTGACCCCGGAACTAATCCGAAACGTCTGATCGGACGCGCCGACAGTGCCTGAGCTTTACGCAATTGCAGAGAAGATTTTTCTTAGGGTGAAACAGCCGGGCAGTCGCAGACCGGCAACTGGCCGCTGGATTTCGTGAAGCCGCGCGGTTGGTTTTTGCGGTACTCCTTTTCAGATGTTACACTCCTGAAAAAAGCTCTTGCATTTTTGTTGCGAATGGGTTATGCTTTTTGTTGTACTATCACAAGGTTCTAACGGTGCGAAGCTTATGCTAAAACTTTTCACACGCCGCGGCGCATGCGGGCGTCAGGGTTTTGGGAGCAATGCGGTTCAAGGCCGGCTATTTCTGGCTCTGGCCTCAGGCGTGCTGCTTGCGGTCCTGCTGACCGCTATAGTGGCGAAAGCGGCTGAGCGGGCGCCACTGCCCGCCATCCAGGTGACTTCCGTCGCCGGGGACACGCTGAGCCTGCCTGAGCTCTGCCGGGACAAACCGACGTTGATCTATTTTTGGGCCACATGGTGCAAGGTTTGCTCGAAACACATGCCTAAGGCGATCCGGTTACAGCGCGACCTTGGTGATGGGATTCGGGTGTTCGGGGTCGCCTGGAAAGAAACACGCGAGAAGGTAGAAGCTTATTTTTCCCGGCGCGAGGCCAGACTTCCCACTTATTTGGACACAGACGGTAGGTTGTTCCATGCGTTCAATGTCCGGCAGACTCCCCACGTGGTGATTGCGGATGCCCGGGGGCGTGTCGTCTTTTCAGGCTACGGATCTTTCCGGAAATTCCGGCGCATTCTCAGAAAACTCACAAAGGAGGTGGCGCCGGAGTAGACCTCATTTGAGCCGGTTCCCCACTCTGCCGGCTACCGGACGGTACCCGAGTTCAGGGTTCGGGGCTTTTCACCTTTTCGCTTGTGCGACCGAAGACACCTGAATCGGGCGGCCGGAACGATTTCAAACCAACATTCGGTGCCTTACGCGCCACACTATTTCTTTTCGAGGAGGGAGCAATCGTGAGACGCACGCATTTTACCAGCCTTTTTCTTGTTTGCCTTGCGCTCGGCGCGACCACAAAGTTCGCCCTTGCCCAGGGCGGCGTCAGCTGACGACGTCCTGCGCTTCCAGGTGGAAGCTTGTTACAAAACAACGCGATCGAAGAGGGGCAGCTCGTCGTCGGGCTGGATTACGAGTACGAGTTTCTCAGCAATCCGCTCTATGGCACACGCTCGATTCCCAACATCAATCGCGAGCGCACCAACAATTCGACAACGTCGATTTTTGCCAGCTACGGCATTACCGACCGGATCGGGCTGCTGCTGATAGCACCTTATCGCAGCGTGACCAACGAGAAAGTCCTCTTTCGCGGCCAGAAGAAGAGCCAGTATGCCGGGGGGAAGTATATCCGGCATGCCGAGGGCCTCGGCGACCTGGTGCTGATGCTGAACTATGCGCCGCCCCTGCCCACGGGCTGGCCGACGCTCCTGCTGAGCGGCGGGGTCAAACTGGCAAATGGCTCCATCGACGCCAAGGATATCTATGGCGACCGCTTCTCTGATAATCTGCAGATCGGTTCCGGCAGCGTCGACCCGGTGTTTGCCCTGAACGTGGCTCAAAACGCAGGCCCTTTCACATTTTCAGGAATTGCGTTCACCCGGATTTCCACCAGGGAAAACATCTACGGCTACAAGTACGGGAACGAGCTGCACAGCATCGCCGCGATCGATTACCACCAGGGCGAGCTGTTTTATGCCGGGCTGAGTCTGAATCACCTTCTAACTACACGCGACACCTACCAGTACGGTAAGATCACACGGGAGCGTGGGGGAAAATGGCTTTATGTCGCGCCCAGAGTCGGGGTTAACATCCTCGACAACGTGAGTTTAGAACTGAGGCTGCCTGTGGCGGTTTACCAGAACGTCAACGAAAGCCAGCTCACGTCAAAATATCAGCTCCAGGTGAACACTGCTTATCATATCACTTTCTGAACGCACAAGAGGTAATAGACCATGCGGATATCGAAATACACATCGACGCTTGTTCTGATTCTGGCGTTCGGAACAAGCCTGATTCTGAGCGCGGGCTGTTCGCTCTACACCGACGACGAACAGCCGGGAATCTACTACGAGTTCAAGAATTTTGAGGTACTGCCCCTCGGCAAGAATATCACCGACATGCTGGTGGACCCTGCCCAGCCGTACCTCTATCTCGCAGACTATGGCAACAACCAACTCCTGCGCATTTCCATCGACGGCGCCATGCGCGTGGATAAGAAGTTGCCGATCGGCTCGCATCCGGTTGCCCTGGACCTGATGCCGGATCAGCAGACGATGGCCGTTGGCCTCAATGGCGAATCGCAAGTGAAAATGGTGGATCTGCCATCGTTTTCGATCAGGCAGTCGTTACCGGTTTCCCTGACCGAAGTAAACGATATCGTTTGCGCAGGCGACACCACGATTTTCGTTTCATCCCCCGGCGAGCAGACGCTCGTTTCGGTCTCCACGTTGCACCAGCACGAGCGCGATCACTCGGTGCGTTCGGGCGAGCTGCTGGCACTTCCTGAGCAGAAAAAGCTGTTTGTCGCCAACGAAAACTATGTGCTCAAGTATGACGTCAGCAGCGGCTTCGGCGTGCGCGAGGCGTTTTCTTCGACGTTCTCGTTCAAGGTGAAAGTCAATGACTTCACCTTCAGTCCGGACAAAAGTCTGGTTTTTCTCTGTTTTGCCAACCCTGTCGATCACACCCTGGTCAAAGATGTGCTGGCGTTCAATACCAGCGATCTGACGCTCGCAGGAAAGTATGAGATCAAATCGGCCGGGATGGGCGTCGCCGTAAGCCGGGATGGCAGCCGCGTTTTCGTCGCGCCGACTGACGCCGATGGCGCCGGCGTATTCGTCGTCGAGTTCGACGGGGAGACGAAACTGGAGAAGAACTACTACATGGCTGCGGGCAACCTCAAGGAAAAGGGAATCGTGCTCGGCCCCAACGAACGCTATCTTTATGTCGTCGTTTTTTCGCCCGGGGATGACGACTCTTTCGAACCGTACAACAACAATTCGTACGATTTGCAGCGTATCGAGGTGACGCCGTAGTTTGCCTGTGCGCGCGGGGGACGCGCGCGTACCTTTGAAGCGACGTCCGCTTTCGGCAATCCCGGCGACGGCGTCAGGTTTCGAATCGCCACGAATACGGTGTTTTTCGTTGACCACTTCCAGCTCCTCTGTGCCGGGAGTGGTCAGCAATAGTTTTGGCGTTCCGGTTGCAGAGGAACGACTGCCCGGCACTTAGTACGAGGAATGC
>CAZTNL010000443.1:0-3428 GCA_964614885.1 uncultured Calditrichaceae bacterium
CCGATTGCGAAGCGCCTGAAATAACGGGCAAGGATACCATCGTCATCGGCGCTGGACCCGCCGATTGGGCGGCGGGGATGGCTATCGGACTCAGCCGGTACGCCAGCAAATTGAGGGTTCTCCTGACCGCCGGGAAAGAGATGTCAGAGCACCGCGCCAAACAGTTATCTGCGAAAAACATCGAAGTCATCGAGGGCGAGTTGAAGACATTGGTCGGTCAAAGGGGTATTCTGTCGGCGCTTGCGTTGCAGGATGGCCGCGAACTGAAAGCTGAAGCTTTCTTCGTTTCCAGCCCGGCAGTGGGACGCACCGACCTCGCCCAGCACCTCGGCGTCGAAATGGCCGCCACCGGCACCCACGCGCAGCCGAAATCGCAGCGCGGCGACACCAATGTGCCCGGTGTCTGGATCGCGGGCGATTTGCGGCCGATGACGCAGCAGGTCGCCGTGGCCCTGGGAACCGGCAATATCGCCGCGCTGATGATCGACCAGTATTTGCGCAAGAAAGAAGTGCTGCCTGACCTCTCCTGATGTGCAAGCCACAGCCAATACCGCCATCAAGCCTATTTCTCAGGGCCATCCAACACAAGGTCGTCACTTATAGCCGTTATCTGCTCGCCGCATATTTTCTGCTGACCGTGGTCCCTCCGGCAGCGGCACAGGAAACGCCATACGCCGCCGGCGAAATCATCATCAAACTGAGGGCGACGCCGGCCCGGCAGGTTTTACAGAACCATGCCCGCGAAAAGTCCCCGGCCCTCCATCAACTAGCAGCTCTGAACCAACGTTTCAAAGTGCGTACGACGGCTCCGATCACGGGTGCTTCTCAGGTTAGAAGCCCGCAGCCGGAAGCGCAAGCAGGCATCGAAGGTCTCTACCTCCTCACATTCGACCCCACTCTCTCTGTCGCGGAAGCCGTACGGGCTTACAGCGCTGAACCGGAGGTGCTTTTTGCCCAACCCAATTATCGTCGCCGCGTTTTCGGGATCCCAAACGACTCGCTCTTCTCGCAGCAAAACGCCTGGCGAACCATTCGCGCCACCCAAGCCTGGGACATTCAAACCGCTTCACCCGACATTATCGTCGGCGTCATCGACACCGGCATCGATTATCGCCACGAAGATCTGGCGGGTGCTGTCTGGGTGAACGACGCCGAAGACCTGAACGGCAACGGCCGACTCGACACCGACGACCTCAACGCCGTCGATGATGACGGCAATGGCTTTATCGACGATGTGGTCGGCTGGGATTTTACCGATGCACCCGGCTTCCCGGACGGCGGCGATTTTCTGTTGCGCGACAACGACCCTTCTGACGATAACGGCCACGGCACATCGGTCGCCGGCATCGTCGGTGCATCCGGCAACAACCAATCGGGCATCGCCGGACTGGCATACGGCTGCCGGATTATGGCGCTGCGGGCCGGGACCGCCAGCGGGTTCCTCGAAGAAGACGATGTGGCGGCTGCGATCGTATACGCCGTCGACAACGGCGCGCGCATCATCAACATGAGCTTCGGCGACGAAGCGGTCTCGCCCCTGCTGCGCGATGTGGCCGCCTTTGCGCACACCCGCGGGTGCGTGCTCGTGGCAGCCGCCGGCAATTCTGCTACCGACAGAATCCAATATCCCAGCGGTCTCTCTATGACGATTTCGGTCGGCGCTACCGATGCCAGCGACAAACTGGCGAGTTTCACAAACTATGGTTCGTCCGTCGATCTGGTGGCTCCGGGGTTGAACGTGCTCTCGACGCTGAGGGGAAACCAGTATGGCCGGGTGTCGGGAACTTCTTTTTCCGCGCCGTTCGTCTCGGCGTTGGCAGCGCTCATCCTGTCACAGACGCCAGAACTCGGCACCGAGTCAGTGCGCGGGTTGCTGCTGTCGACAACCGAGGACCTCGGCAGCGCCGGGTGGGATAATTTCTTCACCGGCGGCCGCATCGACGCAGAACGCGCCCTGCAGCCGCCCTATTTTTCGATGGCAAAAATCAGTTCGCCGCGCGTAGACGCCGGTTTCGCCGCCGGCCCGGTCAAAATTCGCGGAAGCGCCGCCGGAACCTTTCTGCGGGAATCCATCCTTGAACTAGGACGCGGCGAAACACCGCTCGAATGGTCCGAAATCTTTCGTGAAAGCGGACGGCAACGAATCGACGCGACGCTTGCCGACCTGCAACTAAACGACTTGACGGACGGCGTCTACACGCTCCGGCTACGGGTCAGAAACCGAGACCAGACCACGGTCGAAGACCGGGTCCGCATCTTTATCGACCGCACGCCGCCAGTCATTTCATCGGTCCGGCAAACGGAGCTCCTCGATGGCGACCGGCCGAGTGTCCTGGTCGAGTTCGAGACCGACGAGCTGTGCGACGCCACCCTCTTCTTTCGCCCGGCCGGTAGCGCCGCGGCCTTTCAGCAGCGCAAACTGCGCTTTCGCGCAACCTCGCACCGGATCAACTTCACGCAGGACGTTCTGCACGCGAGAATAGAATATTTCATCGAAGCGCGCAACACCGCTGGTCTGGCATCCACCGAAAACAGGAATGGTCTTTACTTCCAGGCCAACCTCAGCGCGCCCGCCGTGGGCGGGCGTCCGGTCGAAGAGCTCCCCTACCGGTCACCGCCGGCCTTCCTACTCAGCAAAGTCGCCGACTTCGACCGCGACGGCGACAAAGAGATTGTCCTCAACCAGTACGATTCGGGATTCAACTTCACCTCTATGGCCATACTCGAATTCAGCCGGGGCGATTTTGTCGAACGCTGGCGCTCGGCCCAAACGCTCATTCCGCGCGATTTCGGCGATGCCGACGGCGACGGCAAGGCCGAAATTCTCGCCGGACAGGGCGCCCACAGTTTCCTCATCGAGGCGGCTGATTCGACCGCTTTTCCGGGCATCACCGTTTGGGATCGGGCGGGCGTCTGGGCCAGCCGCTTTGCCGATCTCGATGGCGATGGCCGCGGCGAACTCATTCTGCGTCAGGCCGACTCGCTCATGACGGTCTGGGAGAACTCCGCCGACAACGACTTCACCCACGTGGCCGACCTGCCGAACCCGACTGCCGGAACGAACGCAGTCGGCCCCCCGCGCTCCGCGACTGGCGATTTTGACGGCGACGGCCTCTCTGAAATCCTGTTGGGCGACTTCGACGGCGACCTTTATCTTTATGAAAATCGCGGCGACAACCAGTACGCTCAGACCTGGTCGGATCGCATGCCCCTGCTGGACGCTACCGACTATCTCGCGGCCGGCGACCTCGACGGCGACGGGATCGATGAATTTGTGGCCGGCAGCCATTCCGATCCCAACCTCAACCTGGAAAGCAACTTCGATAGCCGCCACTGGATTTTCAGAATTTACCGACACGCCGGCGACGACAGCTACCGCCCGGTCTGGCAGCAGGGCTTTTTCGGCTTCCAGTCGCCCGCCGATTTCG
>CAZTNL010000444.1:0-3420 GCA_964614885.1 uncultured Calditrichaceae bacterium
CTTTGACTGCGCTTTCTCGACGTCACCGTGGACGTTGCCCTCGCACGCCAGCTTTTTTACCGGCCGTTTTCCCCATGAGCTGTTCGACCCGGACGACACACCGTTCAACGCCATGACGCCGGTCAGGTACTCATCCCCGACACTGGCCCAGGTCTTGAGCCGCAACGGTTACGCGACCGCAGGTTTCGTCGCCAACATGAGCTACTGCTCCTATGCGCACGGACTGGGCCGGGGCTTTGGCTTCTACGACGATTACACGCTTTCTTTCGAGTGGTTTTTCGATAGTGCCTCCTGGGTGCATGAAATTTACGGCATCTTCAAGCCATCGATTAGGAACCAGCAAATGGTGAGTCGGAAGAGCGCCGGCGATGTGAGCGGTGCATTCCTGAAATGGCTCGACCACGCGCCGGAGCGTCCGTTTTTTGCCTTTCTCAACTATTTCGACGCGCACGATCCCTACGTCGTGCAGCCGGGATTTGAGCGTCTTTTCAAGCAGGGGCCCGGCGGGACCGATGAAAGCCGGAAAGAGCAGGCCGTGCGCGCCATGGAAGCTCAGTATGACCGCTGTCTCGCGTATCTGGACGGGCAAATCGGGAGGTTGCTGGACGAACTGAATCGGCGCGGGCAGTTGGATAACACTCTGGTCGTGATCACAGCCGACCACGGCGAGCAGTTTGGGGAGCACGGACTCTTTTCTCACGGGAACAGCCTGTATACACAGAACCTGCACGTTCCTCTGATGATTCGCTTCCCGAGCAATGTGCCCGAGGACCTGCGACTTTCTGAACCCGTTTCATTGCAGGGCTTGCCGGCCACGGTTACCGGAACTCTCGGGATCACGGATGCTGGGTTTAGCGGCCGCTCGTTTGCGGAGTCGTGGCGTCCCAGCCCGGATGTGCCGCAACAACCGCTCTATGCCGAATTTCTCGTTGGAGAGCGGCCGCCACGGATGTGGAAGCCGTCGTGGCCCGGCTACCGATCGGGCATCCGGTCCGTCATCCTGGGCAATCACCATTACATCCGCTACGGCGACGGGCGCGAGGAACTCTACCGGCTCGACATCGATCCGGAAGAAAAGGACAATCTGGCGGGGAAAGAGTCCGCCGCAACGCTTTCGCGGTTGCAGGAGGCGCTGAGCGAGGTGGTGGCGCGTTCCACTTCGTCCAACTAAATCGACGCGTCACCGCAGATCAATCATCTTTGGAGGTGTCAATGTTTATCCACAACGCTTTTCTCGACGTTCACCACTTGACCAGTTTCTTCTTGCTCTACATAGGCCCCGAAACCTTCATGCCGCTTTTGTCAGCACTTGCCGCAATCGCCGGACTGCTGATGATGTTCTGGCGGAATACGATTGCCTTCCTGAGAAAACTATTCCGCTTGGCGCCGAAGCACGAGGCGGTCGAAGACGAACAGACGAAATCCGTATAGCCCTGTTGTCTATCCGAGCAAAATTATCGTGAAGTCAGAATGAAAAAAGTAATCGTCATCGGCCTTGACGGCCTGGAATCCAAAATCGTCAATAAGTTGCTCGATCAGGGTGAGCTCCCCAATCTCGCGAAGGTACGCGGGCAGGGAGGCCAATCCACGGTCGCAACCACAACGCCGGCGCAGACGCCGGTAGCTTGGTCCACGTTCGCTACAGGCGTGAATCCCGGGGCGCACGGCATTTTCGATTTTGTAACCAGAAATCCCCGGAACTATCTGCCGGACATGGCGCTGAACCGCTACCAGAGCACGAGCTCATTCTTACCGCCCAAGCTCATAAACATGCGAAGAGGCGTGCCTGTCTGGAAATTGCTGTCGGACGCCGGCATGGCGGCAACCATTTTGCGCTGCCCCTGCACGTACCCGCCCGACAAGATTCGGGGCAGCATGCTGTCGGGAATGGGCGTGCCAGACCTGCGCGGCGGACTCGGGACATCCACCTTCTACTCGACTGACGGAAGCGTGAGCGCGCAGGAAAGCGAGAATGTCGTTCATGTCGATGCTGCAGGTGGGGCGTTCCGTACCCATTTGCTTGGACCGCTGAATCCCCGTGGCGGTGATTTTACCTGCGACGTGACCGTGGAAGTGGATTCAGGCGGTCGGAAAGTCATCATCCGGTCCAAGGGGAAGCCTGGCGCTCTCGAAGTGCGAGAGGGGCAATGGAGCGACTGGCTGCGGGTGAAATTCAGGCAAGGGCCGCTGCAGTCCGTTCGTGGCGCGGTCCGGTTTCACCTCGTGAGAATGGAGCCGCACCTGGAATTGTACGCTTCACCGATTAACTATGATGCCAACTCGATTCCTCTTTATCCTATCAGCTCGCCGCCTGAGTATGCCAAGGAGTTGGCCAGCGTCATCGGTACATTTTATACCACCGGCATGGTGGAGGACCACGGTGGGCTGAACAACGGCCGCATCGATGAAGACGCGTTCCTGCGCCAGTGCGACATCGCTATGAGCGAGCGCGAAAAGATGATGCTGTATGAGCTCGACCGTTTCCGGCAGGGCCTGTTTTTTTGCCTATTTGATACACCGGACAGGATTCAGCACATGTTCTGGCGTTATCGGGAAGCTGGTCACCCGGCAAATGACGGCGCGCCTGTTTCTCAGTACGAAGATGCGATCACAGAGCACTACAAGAGTTGCGACGCCATCGTTGGAAAGGCTATGCGCTACGTCGATGACGACACGCTGTTCGTCTGCTTGAGCGACCATGGGTTCAACAGTTTCCAGCGGGGCGTTCATCTGAACACGTGGCTGCACGACAATGGGTTTCTCAAGCTGCGCGACACCGTGAAGCCGGGTGATGAAAACGGAGACTTTTTCCCGAATGTCGACTGGAATCAGACCAGAGCCTATGCTCTGGGACTCAGCGGTATTTTTCTTAATTTGAAGGGGCGGGAAGAGAGGGGCTGCGTTCGAGCGGACGAGGCCGAAACGGTTCGTCGCGCTATCGTTGACGGCCTGACCGGCCTGCCGGACGCGGCGCGCAGCCAGGCTGCCATCCGGGGTGTTCTTACCCGGGAGCAGGTGTACACGGGTGCTTCCGCAGCGCGCTCGCCGGATTTGATGGTCAACTATAATGCGGGCTACCGTGTTTCCTGGGAAACCGCTTTGGGAGGCGTGCCACACGGCCACTTCGCGGATAACGTACGCAGATGGAGCGGGGATCACTGCATCGATCCGGCGCTTGTTCCCGGCGTCCTGTTCATGAACCGGACGTATCGCGATGTGAACCCCAATTTGCTCGACCTGGCACCCACAATCCTCGACGCGCTTGGCGTGCCGAAGGGGAGTGCCATGGAGGGAGATTCGCTACTGAGCGACGTGCCGGCGGAGCATTCGGGCCGCGGTCCGGTCGTGCAGGAACCGGCCGACGACGAGCCCGGTTTTGCTGACGCGGACGACGAGGAGCAGATTCGCCAGCGTTTGAAG
>CAZTNL010000445.1:0-3418 GCA_964614885.1 uncultured Calditrichaceae bacterium
TGCGCGGAAGCCGTACCGAAGAGCACAAGCGCGAGCAGCAGTGCTTCGATCCAAAGTGACTTTTTCATAATGCACCTACTTTCGTTTCGTTTAAGTTCCGTCTTCCGTGACGTGCTTTGCGCTTGTGCAACTTTGGTGCCAACTACTCTATTGCTGGGCTTTCTACTGATTTTTCAATCGTTTATGGCATTATATCGGCTTCATTTTCCCGGCTGCCACTGTATTGAGATGAGAAGGGTTAATGGCAGATGATACAGATACTTAGGACAGGTACATTTTCGCCATTTCCTCCGGGTAGAACGTCCGTCCTTTTTCCCGAAATGTGCTTTACGCAATGCATTTGGTCCGCTTTAAGCTCGATATTTTTTGCAAATGTTGTAGCGTTTTAATATATAGGAACTCGAACGTATCAAAAAGATACGGACAGAGTGTGCGATCAGATTGCAGTGTCTCAAAACGGGAAAACTTTGAATGAAGGGCTTTTCGAGGCTGCGGCCCGTTCTGGCGTGGGCCGGGCTTGTTGCTGCCATACTGCTGCTGCTTCCCCGCGGCCGGCACAAGGTCGCTTCTTTTCAGACGAGCGTAACGCAATTTTCTCGGTTTCTGGAGGCACGCGCGACCGGCCGGCCGCAAAGGGACAGCATTCACGTCGCTTTGAAAAAAATCTGTGAGCGGGCGGAAGATGGCTCCATTCCTGAGTCGGACATCGACCGGGTTCAGCGCGAATTCGCGCGCGCGATCAGGGATGATGTGCTGGACTCGCTCGAGATCTCGCTACTGGTGCGTGAGCTGGAGGGATTGCCCTCGTCTGAAGGAGGTTAACCCGCTGAATTATAAGGGTGCAGACTTTACCCCGGCAGCGTTAAGATTCGGTAATAAGTTTGCCATTTGAAAGGTAATTCGTTATATTCGACCCCTGCAAGTCGCTATTAAACGACAATCACAGTCATTCCCGGGCCACGAAGGAAACAAACAGCAATGAACACACTTCTCCTCGCCGACGATGAACAGACGTTCCTCGATTTCATGGTACGTCTACTGCAAAAAGATCACCACCTGCTGGTGGCGCGCAATTGGAATGAAGTTCTCGACAAGTTTGAATCGAACATCTGGCGGCTGAACACCATGATCCTCGACGTGAATATGCCCGGGCTCAACGGCGACCCGTTTACCATGATCGAGAAACTCCTCAAATCCAATCCAACGGTGCCCATGATCATCATTTCGGGTCAGGATATCGTGCTGCGCCACGAGTTTCTGAAAATGGGGGTGTTCCAGTATCACGGCAAACCTCTGGATATGGTCGACCTCAAGCTGACGATCCAGAGCGCCCTGAACCACAATTGCGCCCTGCGCAAGCTCGAAAATTATGATAAGAAAGAAAATGACACCGTTCGCTACTATGAACGGCTGTTGAGCATCAACCCGTACGATCTGCGGGAAAGGATTGGCGGGCAGGACACCAAAACCAGGAAAGCGCCGGTTCTAATCCGTTGCGAAGAGGGCTCCAGCCCGTCGATGCTGGCACGGGTCATCAACGAAGAGTTGGGCGGCAAGCTGTTTTTCAGCAAGATTTGTGACCGTTCGCTGAAGAACCTCATCCCCCACAACCTGCAGAACAACGACACGCTCTATCTCGAAGGCATTGAGAATCTCGGGAACGAGGAGCACGCCCTGCTTCTGAACATGATGCGGGAGATGAGCCCGGAAAACGATCACACCGGGAATCATTTTCCCGGATTCCGCCTGATCGCCTCGACAACCGCCAGACCCGCGGACATCGAGGGCAACGGTACGGAGCTTTCGCAGTTGATGGAATATCTTGGAAAGATTGAAATGCGGGTCGAGCCGTTGCGGCTGCGCAAGCACGAGCTCCGCGACGTGATTTCGCTGATGTTCGAAAGAAAGAAACAGCTGCATTTTTCCCGGGCGCAAACCATCTCCGAAGAGCTCTATGATTTGCTGGTCGAGTACAACTGGCCGTTGAACTTCGACGAGCTAAGCATCGTGCTCGAAGCGCTCATCCTTACCTGCCCCGACGAGATGGTGTTACAGAAACATCTGCATCAGCTCGATTTTTCGGATATGGCCAACACCCGGTATCCGACGCTCGACGACATGGTGGACGAGCACATCAAAAAGGCGCTCAGGCTGACCATGGGAAACAAATCGCGGGCGGCCAAAATGCTGGGGATTACGCCGAAAACGCTCTATTCACGCATCAGAAACTGAGATATTTCCACACACATTTCTGCTCAGGGCATGAGCTCTGACGCGCCGGTCGAGAAGGCGATTCGCCTCGATAAGTGGCTCAAATTGAGCCGCGTCTGCAAAACGCGCTCGATCGCTACACGCGCCTGCGAGGACGGCAAGGTCAAAGTCAACGGCGCCCGCGCCAAGCCTTCGCACGTCGTTAAAATCGGCGACCACATCACCATCAAAGCGCGCAAGCAATACCGGATGCTCGAAATTGTGGACATCGTGCAGAAAAGCATTTCCAACAAGGACGCCCGCGAACTCTACCGGGAACAAATTCAGGAGATTCCGGAAGAGTCGCAGCCGTTGTTCGATCTGTTGCGACAGTGGGACAAAGAGGGCAAGCGCAAATACAAAGGCCGGCCGACCAAGAAAGAAAGACGCGACCTCGACAAGCTCAAGGGAGAATGAAAAGCGTCCTGGCGGTCCCGCAGCACTTTTGTATCAGGCGCTCAGGCGAGCGACTGGCAGATAAAATCCCCGACTTCAGCCGTACCCAGTTTCCCTCCCAAATCCTTTGTGGTGTTTGCGCTGGCAATCGCCTGCCGGACGGCCTGCTCCACCGCGGCATTCGGTTCTTCGTAGCCGAGATAATCCAGCATCAGCCCCAATGCCAGAATCGCCGCCAGCGGATTGGCGACATTCTTGCCCGCATATTTCGGCGCCGAACCGTGCACCGGCTCGAACATCGACGTGCCGGCGGGGTTGATATTTCCTGAGGCCGCAAGACCCAGCCCGCCCTGCAGCTGCGCGCCCAGGTCGGTGATGATGTCCCCGAACATGTTGCCGGTGACGATGACCTCGAATTGCTCAGGCCGCTTGATCATCTGCATGGTGAGCGCGTCCACGTAAAAGTGGTCCCTTTCGATTTCAGGGTATTCCTCCCCAACTTCCTCGAAAGCGCGTTGCCAGAGGTCGTGGCCAAACCGCAGCGCGTTGCTCTTGTCGGACATGGTGACCTTCTTGCGGCCTTTCTTGCGGGCAAATTCGAAGGCGTGCCGGATGATGCGTTCGACGCCCTTGCGCGTGTTGACATCTTCCTGCGTGGCGATTTCATCGGGAGTGCCCTTCTTGAAGATGCCGCCCATGCCGACGTACAGGCCCTCGGTGTTCTCCCGAAACACGACAAAATCGATGTCCTTTTCAGTCTTGTTCTTCAGCG
>CAZTNL010000446.1:0-3418 GCA_964614885.1 uncultured Calditrichaceae bacterium
GGGCGCTCAGGGGTCTCGTGCCCTTGCCCCTGGGGGGTGCAGGGGTACTGCCAGAAATGGCCCCCGCGTTTGAACTCGTCGTTCATGTAAAACCCGAATGAAATGGCGGAGTTCGTGCCCTCACTCAGCGCCAGCGGCCGCGCCAGGGTGATGGTAAAAAACTCGTCGCCGCTGTCGACAAAACGCGAGCGCTGAGCCCGGATTAAACTCTCCGGCGGCGACTTCTCCTGCTGCATCGCGCCGAGCTGTTTGAGCAGCACGATGGAAAGCCAGCGCCGGCAGTAGTGCTCGTTGAGTCCGATTCCCCGCGGCATCTGCGCCCGCGACATATTGAGTTCTTTGGTGAGACTGAATCGCTCGCTGCCGGCAGCGTTGCTGAAGCGGATGTAGTAGATTTCGTTCAAGCCGAAGAGCTTCGGAATGAGCTGGCTCAGGCGGTACATGAACATCTCGGGCGTCGCCTGGTATTTTCGCATGAGCCGCAGGAAAAGCTCCCCGTCCCAGCGCGTCTTGCGAAACAGGCTCTGCAAATCCTGGTGCAGCAAATCGCGGTTGAGCAGAACCGCGCCGGCAAAATACGACGCGCGGAAATTGTTGAGCACCTGCTCGAAACTCTCGACTTTAATCCAGGAAGAGGTCTTGGCGCGCTCTTTCAACTGCAGGCAGGTGTAGCCGAGCTCGCGGCCGATAATAAACGCCTTCTGGCTCGGCAGCAGGTGCCGGTTCATGATTAGCGTTGGCGGTGTGCCTTCCACCCAGATCGAGCGAAAACCGCGCAGGGCATCATATCCGGCGAAATCGCTTTCTTCCACGGAACCGGCGGCTCTTTCCATGAAAACGCTGAGCAACTCCTCGTACTCGATCGCCGGACGCGGCTGCCATTTCTGCTTGCGCAGAAAACGCTCCACCGCCGCCTCGATGTCTTCAAAATAGTTGAAATGCATTTTCTGGTAAGAACGCAGCGCCGCCAGCAGAAACTGCTCCACACGCATGTCGTACGCCTGGCCGATTTCCAGGAAAGTGCGGATGAACGCGCCTGCCTTGCTCGGCGAAGCCGTCATCAGCTCGAAGAACCGGCGTGGAGTCACGCCGAACATCTCAAACGGGAACTCGCGCATGAAGGGGGATTCCAGCAACGAGGTCAGAGCATCGAGATCTTTGTCGACTTTCGCCGAAACCAGATCGTCGAAGCGCACGCCGAGGGCGCGCGCCAGTTGCATGATCTTCTCCGGTTTCGGATATTTTTTGCCCTTTTCGATCTCGCTCAGAAACGAAATGGACAGGTGGGTCTGGGCAGCCAGTTGTTTCAGCGAAAGCCCCTGCCGCCGCCTTAACTGCCGCAGTTTCAGACCGAGGATGAATTTGAGATTTTCACCGCGATGTTCCACGCGCAGAAACCTGCCTCCGGTTGCCATCAGAAAGGAACGTTGCGAAACAGCACCTGTGGAAAGATAAAAACTCAGCCAGGAAATGCTAATGAAATTTCACTCGTGGCGAAACTTCGCCGCCAGGCCGGGCTTTACTTTTTCCGCCAGAGTCTTAAATTGGGTGCGCTGAAACGCTGGGGTATGGCTCCACTCTGCGTGTTTGAGACAATTCCGGCTGCTAACCTTAACCGATAAGGACCTCCAACTTAACTTTCACAAACATTAAGGCTCTGTGTACTCTGTGCCTCAGTGGCTATGAATTTTTCAGGATAGCACCCCCACCCCGTTCCCAGGTTGAACTTGCGAACGAGGTGGGCCGAGACCTGGCTTGAACAGCCCGTAACCGTTCCCTTACTCCTCCAGCGTCGACAAATCCCCTTCGTCCACGCCCAGGGCGCGGGCCTTGAGCACGCGGCGCATGATCTTGCCGCTGCGCGTCTTCGGCAGCGAGTCGACGAAGGTGACCGATTCCGGGCGCGCGATCGGCCCGATCTCGTTACCAACATGCTTCTTCAGGGCGTCTTCCAGCTCCACGCTGCCAGTGAGGCCGGCGCGCAGGATGACGTAGGCATGGATGGCGTTGCCCTTGAGCTCGTGCGGCAGGGCAATCGTGGCCGCTTCGGAAACATCGGCATGGCTCACCAGCGCGCTCTCCACCTCGGCGGTGCCGAGCCGGTAGCCGCTGACTTTGATGACATCATCGATGCGGCCGATGATCCAGACGTAGCCGTCCTCGTCGATGCGGGCGGAGTCGCCGGCTTTGTACCATCCCTGCTTTTTGAAATCCTTCCAGTAAACTTCCTTGTAGCGCTCCGGATCGCCGTAGATGGTGCGCGCCATGCCCGGCCAGGGCGCTTTGATGACCAGCTTCCCTTCTTCACCCGGCTTTACTTCGTTGCCAGCATCATCGACCACGGCCACTTCGTTGCCAAAAAACGGCTTCGTCGCCGAGCCCGGCTTCAGCGGCATGACCGGCACCGGCGTGATCATGAATCCGCCGGTTTCCGTCTGCCACCAGGTGTCCATGATCGGGCAGCGCTCTTCGCCCACGACTTTGTGGTACCAGCGCCACGCCTCCGGATTAATGGGCTCGCCCACCGAGCCGAGCAGTCGCAGCGAGCTCAAATCGTGCCGTTTCGGCCACTGGTCGCCAAAACGCATGAGCCCGCGAATGGCCGTGGGCGAGGTGTAGAGAATGGTAATGCCGTATTTTTCGATCATCTGCCACCAGCGATTCGGATACGGGTGGCCGGGCGCGCCTTCGTACATCATTACGGTGGCGCCGTTGATCAGCGGACTGTAAACGATGTAGCTGTGGCCGGTAATCCAGCCGGGATCGGCGGCGCACCACCAGCGGTCTTCATCTTTCAGGTCGAACACGTAGTGCAGCGTGGAAGCGGTGTAAACCGAATAGCCGCCGTGCGTGTGTAAAACCCCCTTCGGCCGGCCGGTTGTGCCTGAAGTGTACAGAATGAAAAGCATGTCTTCGGAATCCATGACTTCGGTTGCGCACTTGGCGCTGGCGTTGGGCAGGGACATGAGATCGTGATACCAGAAATCGCGGTCGTTTTCCATGTAAACATCCTGGCCCGTTCGCTTGACGGTGACACAGACTTCGATGGTCCCCGAGCGTTTGATGGCATCGTTGGCAATCTTCTTCAAATCGGTGATCTTGCCGCGCCGCCAGCCGCCGTCGGCGGTGACCAGCACGCGGCTCTGCGCGTCCTGAATTCTCTCGGCCAGGGCTTCCACGCTGAAGCCACCGTAGACCACGCTGTGCGCGGCGCCGATCTTGGCACAGGCCAGCATGGCAATCGCCAGTTCGGGAATCTGCGGCATGTAAATGGTGACGATCTCCCCCTTCTGTACGCCCATGCTTTTCAGCACGTTAGCAAACTTCGAGACTTCCCGGTTCAGCGCGTGGTACGAGTACGTTCGCACATCGCCGGGCTCTCCTTCCCAAATCAGCGCCAGCTTGTTCCTTCGCCAGG
>CAZTNL010000447.1:0-1624 GCA_964614885.1 uncultured Calditrichaceae bacterium
TAGCAAGCGAAAGTCGGCGGACTCTGAGCGGTAAAGTCGCTCCGGCTAAGGGTGTGGAAAGAATCGCGGGGTCACGGCGGCGTAGGATTTGTAGGCTTCGCCAAACTCTGCCTGAACCGCCTCTTCCTCCCGTCGCGCCAGCCAGGCATACGCGACGACCAGAATCGGCCAGAGCACGAGCGTGACCACCGAGGGCCAGTGCAAAATCCAGCCGAAGGTGAAGAGAAACATGCCGGTGTATTGCGGATGGCGCACGTAGCGGTAGATGCCCGTGGTCACCAGCCCCGTTGCCCGGTGAATTTGACGCCAGCCGAGAGCGATGAGCAGCAGCCCGATCATGCTCAACCAAGTACCCGCGAGCGGCCCCCAATGACCGAGCACGTGTCGCGCCCACGGCCGCAGGGACGGAACTTCAACGATCGGCGAAAGCAGGAAAATCAGCAGCGGCCAGCCGAACATCTCAGTCATGAGGGCGATCACAAAGGCGATAAACGCGCCTTTCGACTTCCACGTACCGGACGTGGATCGACGGTAAGGCAGCAAAGCGAGAAAGGCGACCACGATCACGATGTTCGCCACGATAAGACCCGCTCTTCCGAAGTGGGCCTCGATCCATCTAATGGTTACGGGCGGGCCCCCGTGGTGAAACAGCTCGACGGCGTAGATCGCCACGAAAAGCACAATCGCGGCGAGTCCTACCCACGACACCCAATTGTATTTTTTCTCGTTCTTCATCTTTCACTGCAGGCAAGATAGAGTGTGGCGCTGAGAAGATCAAGAGAAATGTTCCGTCAGACCTCGAAGCGTTGGCCCGCTGAAGCGCGGAAACTGTACGGCCCAAAAGCCAGGCCGGAATATGGCGTGGTCAGCTAAGAAAAGGAACCGCGGGGAGGGATTCGTCTAGCCGTCGACGATCTGCAGGACGCTGTGCCTATAGAGACAGTGCAGGAACTGGAGGGCTTCGTCCTGGCAATCGGGCCGGCTCACGTCGAGAATCTGCAAGAGTTGTTCTCCGAGGTCTGCGACGACGACCGGCTCAGCAAACAGGTCCGCTGCGCTGTTGTTGAGGTCCGTATAAACGCGGGAGAAAATCTGCTCCGTGTGTAGCATTGTTTGCCGTCCGAGCTGGTATGCGTGTCTGCTTATGATGAGTATCAGCAGGAAAGCCGGCAAACTTTAGCGACATTTGAAAATTTGGTTCAAGACAAACGGAAGTGGCACAGGTGGGAAGCATCTTCCAGGCCTGTCTGCGGGTAAGTGCCGGAAGCCTGGTGCTTTCGGCAGGAAGAGAGCGATGAGCACCTGACTGGCGCAGTGTTTCTACTTCCGGCCGTAATCGGCAGGAATCTCACCCCAGACCGCGGTGTTCCACTTCAGGATCCGGTTTTCGACCGGGTTGTCGGCCAGCCACTTTTCCGCGCGTTCGATCAGCTCGAAAAGCTCGGCGTTGCGCGCGGTTCTGCGCAGTTTGGTATTAGCCTTCTTCTTCCGGAACCAGCTGAGAGCCGTACGGCTGTCGGTATAGATGGGCAGCCGGCTTCCCGTTTTCCTGAGAAGCGCCGCAGCGTTCACCAGAGCCAGAAACTCGCCAACATTGTTGGTTCCCTGCTCAAACGGCCCTTTC
>CAZTNL010000447.1:1724-3416 GCA_964614885.1 uncultured Calditrichaceae bacterium
CACCAGAGCCAGAAACTCGCCAACATTGTTGGTTCCCTGCTCAAACGGCCCTTTCTCGAAGAAGACCCGGCCGCTGCTGGTTTCCACGGCGCGGTATTCGAGGCGGCCCGGAGCTCCGTCGCAGGCCGCATCGACACAAATGCTCTTCAATATCGGCTTACCTGCCGCTTTCTTTGCCGCCTCCGAAAGAGCCGGCACGCGTTTCTTTCCTATGAAGGCACTGCTATCGCCTTCGAAGGCTCGCTCCGCCTCTGCCCGGCTCAAGAAACTCATGTAGCGAGCTCCCGGATAGCCGGCCACCTGCCGGCTGCACGCTGCCCAGGAATCGAACACACCGGTCTCGTGGCCGGCCCAGACCACGTAGTATTTCTTGACTTTTTTGGCCATATCTTATTCGTATCCCGTCATGGCCAAGCCCCAGTACTCGAGACCCAGCGTGTTCAGGTCCTCCAGCTCAGAGCGGTACTTTTCGATCAGCTCGGAGTTCACCTCCGGCAGATTCTGATACTCTTCCTTAAGCTGCTCGCCGCTCGATTCGGCGCGCGTCATCGCTTGCTTCAGATTGGTGCGCGCCTGCTCTAAGGCGCTGCGCGCCTCGTCACTCAAGTCCGGGTTGTCAAGCTGTTCCTTCAGCGCCTGCAACTGCTTTTCCAGGCCTGCCTTCACCTGCGGCATAGCCGAAGCGGCCTGCTCGTAGCCGGTTCGAGCAGCCTTCGTAAGGTAAGCGCCATACACCTGTGCCGTCAGGAAGCCGTACTCCCGCGGCGACATTTCATGCCGGCGCAGCGACTTGAGAAAATCATGGCGGATTTCACCGAGAATCTTGTAAGCCTGGCGCGCCTCGCCGAAGCCGCTTTCCCCTTTCACTTTGTCCCCAAGCGCTTCAAGCTCCTGCCGGTGTTCCCTGAACTTCTCCGCAAAGTCGCGTTTGATAGAAATGAACTTCCTGAGTTGCTCCTCCGAGACACGCTTGTCCTCCGGTTCCCGGAAGTCGTATTTGTCATTGAGGTCTTGCGTCTCCTTGACCAGCGAGGGCGCTACACCGACACCTGATGCGAAATCCTCGACGACATTCTTGCCGGCTTTGAAGACAACATTCATACCCACGACCGCAACCAGGCCGACCACCCCTAATGTAATAAGACACCCTTTAGCAGACATGACGACCTCCTTCTGGTGAGTTCCCCCCGTTTCCAATCCAACCCAAACCAAACCAGTGCCGGAACGCGCCCGAAAAGATGCTGCCGGAAGGACAAAGGCGGGCAGTGGTTGGTGTCAGGGAAATATAGGATGCGTGAGGTGCAAAATCAAGGGGAGAGTGACCGGAGCATGAAAAAGGGGCCTGGCTGGGCCGGTGGGCATCACCGGGTCAGTGAATGCACCTCAGTTATCTTCCTGTTTGAAGGTCAAATAGAGATAGCTGCCCCGGCTCTTCAAATCGACGAACGCCCAGTCGGTCTTGCTTCGGTCCAGTATCCTGCGCCCGATCTCATCCTTCAAAGCCGTTGCGGAGTGAAACCCCTGCAGGTTTATTTTCTCTTCCATAAACGCAACTTTCTGCAATCGATTCATTTTGTGCGGTGTTCTACACTTTTGGATTGGTGAACGGAACCTGGCTGCCAGGCAACTTTTATAGTTAGCCTGCTCAATTCATGAATTTTGCCACAGAGCCACAGAGGGCACTGAGAAATA
>CAZTNL010000448.1:0-3415 GCA_964614885.1 uncultured Calditrichaceae bacterium
TTCAATTCGTGGCTTTAAACCCGACTTTCGGCACTTTATGAATTATTCAGGTTAGACAATCGAAAAGGCCAAAAAGTTATATGGTATACAAAAAAAAATCAGATTTATTCACCAACAGGCGACAAACAAAATCCAAGGGCCTGAAGTTGCCGCTGTATTTTCGGAGTCAGACCGTGCCCCTGAAGCGCATGAGCGCCGAACTCCCGGCGAATCGGGTACCCCTTGCGCAATCCCGAAAAACAGGCGGCACGGAGACCGGACGGAAGGTCGACCACATCTCTGAGCGCCCGGTGATCACGCAGGATGTCATAGCGCCAGTAGACCAACCGGGAGAGATTGCTTTCGAAACTCGCGCCGGTTTGCCAGGCCGGCGGGCTCACGACCTCCTGCCCGGGCCCGGAAGCATGCCAGGTTGCGTTCACACCGAAGCGCTCGCACGCAGCGCGGTAGATGGCCTCGGTGCCGCGCACTTTGCCGTCCCAGGAGTAGCCGGCGATGTGGGGTGTCGCGATATCCGGCAAAGGCAACAGTTCCCAATCAATATCCGGCTCGTCCTCCCAGACGTCGAGAACAGCGGCCCGCAAGCGCTTTGTAAGCAGCATTTCCTTGAGCGCGGAATTGTCGACAACCGGTCCGCGTGAGGTGTTGAGCAACACACATTCAGGCGAGAGCGCCTGCACCTTTTGTTCATCAAAAAGATGGTAGGTAGGGTCGTCGCCGCTCTTGTTCAGAGGAACATGAATGGTCAAATAGTCGGCGGCGGAAAGCGCTGAAAACGGGACCAGCGTCGGATCGCCGCTAACGCGCTGCAGTGGCGGGTCGTGACAAAGCACGCGCATCCCCAGGGCGCGGCCGAACCCGGCGACAATGCTCCCGATGTTGCCGACTCCGACAACAGCAAGCGTCTTGCCGGCCAGGGTCTCGCCCCATTTCTGACACAGTACCAGAAGCGCAGCCAGAACATACTCAGCCACCGATCGCGCGTTTGCACCGGGTGCGTGCGCAAAGGCAATGTTGCGCGATCTGAGATACTCCCGGTCGATGTGGTCGGTACCGCTGGTCGGGGAGCCGACAAATTTGACCGCGCTTCCTGCCAGCAACCGCGCGTCGACCCGGGTCTCAGACCGCACAAGAAGAATATCCGCAGCCCGAACCGCCTCCGGACAAATCGACTCGTTGTCGACGATAGTGACGGCGCCGATATGAGAAAAAGCATCGGTCACAAAAGGGATTTTGCTGTCTGATAAAATTCTAAGCGTGCTCATATATTGCTTTCTATCTTGGCCTGTTTTCCTTATCTTCAGCCGTCAAGAGACATCGCAACACCCTATCGCAAACACCTGTTCCTTAAGGAATCGTGCCCGCAGGCGGGTGGGCAATCCAGGAGTCTCGGTTTCTGCGACGACGTTTGCAACGAAGGTCGCCGGGACGGACTTAATATTGAAAAACTGAAAGGCGTTGTCAAGCCTTCGTTTTTTGTGGGATACCGGAGTCATGAAAATAGGAATTTGTCGGGCCGGTTTCCCGTTCTTGAGAAACTCCGGCGCAGGCGATGGGCTTGTACGAAACAGCGTATCTAAAAAACAGTGAGTTAGAGCTGTGCGCTCGGCGTCGCTGAGGCAGGGATATGGCATGATTGTTGTCTGTTCGAATAAGGCAATTTCCGGCCCTTACCAGACGCATGGATGCGCCAATCGCGACGCGGGGGTTGCCGCCGCCTGCTCGCATCCGAATGAAACTGTTCGACAAAGAGCGGCGTTTCGGGGCGCGGAACTTTTCAACGGCGATGGGTTAAAATACTGAGATCGAAACAAAGAAAAGGGAGGGTCACATGTCGAGACTAAAAGAAAAGCTGGCTGGCCAAATACCTGGATACAGAGAGCGCATCACGCGGCTCGTCAAAGAGTACGGCGATGTGGAGGTCGACAAAGTCACGATCAAACAATTCTACGGCGGCATGCGCGGCTTAAAATCGCTGGCCACCGACATCTCCTACCTTGATCCGGAAGAAGGAATCCGCTTCCGCGGCCACACGATTCACGAGTGCCTGGAAAAACTGCCCAAGGCTCCGGGCGCCGAAATCCCCTACGTTGAAGGACACATCTATCTGCTGCTGACCGGTGAATTCCCAACCGATGACGATGTCCAGGATGTCGTGGAAGACTTCAAAACGCGCAATCGCGTTCCCGAGTATGTTTATGACATGCTGAGCGCGATGCCGAAAGATACGCACCCGATGAGCATGTTTTCGGCCGCGGTCGTTTCCATGCAGCGAGAATCCGTCTTTGTGAAGCGCTACAACGAAGGCATGAACAAGATGGAGTACTGGGAGCCCATGTATGAGGACGCGATGAATCTCCTCGCCAAACTCCCGGAAATTGCCGCACACATCTATCGGATGAAATACAAAAACAACGACATCATCGCTCCAGATACGGAACTCGACTTCGGCGCCAACTTCGCCCACATGATGGGAATCGAACACCCGTATGATGAGCTTTCCAGACTCTACTTTATTCTGCACAGCGACCACGAGAGCGGCAACGTCAGCGCTCACATTACGCACCTCGTCGGCTCGGCCCTTTCCGATGCCTACTACTCGTTTTCCGCCGGCATGAATGGTCTCGCCGGCCCGCTGCACGGCCTCGCCAACCAGGAGGTTCTGCGCTGGATTCAGGGCGTGATGGAAAAGATGAACTACAAGCTGCCGACCAAAGACGAGCTAAAGAACTTCGTTTGGGAGACACTCAATTCGGGACAGGTGATTCCTGGCTACGGCCACGCAGTTCTGCGCAAAACCGACCCGCGCTACACCGCCCAGCGTGAATTTGCCCTGAAGCACCTGCCGGACGACGAGATGTTCAAATTTGTGAGCCTCCTCTACGAGGTCGTGCCGCAAATCCTGGTCGAACAGGGTAAAGCCAAGAATCCCTGGCCGAATGTCGACGCCCACTCCGGCGTTTTGCAGTGGCACTACGGCGTGCGCGCCTACGATTTCTACACGGTCATGTTCGGCGTCGGCCGGGCGATCGGTGTGCTCAGCAACCTCATCTGGGACCGCGCCGTTGGCCAGGCCCTCGAGAGGCCGAAGTCATTGTCCACAGACATGCTGGAAAAAATCGCCGGAATCAAATAGGCGGGCACATGCAGGCGGCGATTTGCCTTCACTTGCGCGATGGCAAATCGCCGCTCCTGCTGAATTCACTCCTCAGACTGGCTGTGTGGACCCAAATTACCTTCCGCAGGCACTCCCCGCATTATTTCCGGCGCATTAAATTCCTGAAATCTGCTTGAATGTTTGCCGGCGATTGTTTATCAAACAGATGACTCAATCTAAACTGATCGAGTTAGCAGAAAAGAAACTATCCCTATCGGATGCAGTTCACCTTTTGCTGGGAAATGTTTTACGATGACC
>CAZTNL010000449.1:0-3412 GCA_964614885.1 uncultured Calditrichaceae bacterium
TCCGATAGTCAGAGCTTTGTTGAACGACTATCTGGTCGTCGAAGATTTGCAGTCGGCGGGTTCGTGCGCCGATCGTTTTTCCGACAAGCGCCTCAACATTGTTACCCTGCAGGGCGAAGTGGTCTCGACCTGGGGGCCGATCAAAGGCGGTGCTGTCGAATCGCAGTCTGCCATCATCGGACGCAAGGCGCTCGTCGAAGAGCTGGAGCAGAAGTTGAAAACGACCTTTGCCGAGCTCGATGAGGATGAAAGCCACAGGCAGAAAATCGAAAGCGACTACCAAAAAGCGTATGCCCGCGAGCAGGAGTTGAGCACTCGGGCCAAAACTGAGCAGGAGCGCCTTACAGAAGTCGAGGTTAAGGCGGCCCAGCTTGAGTTTGAGGCACGGCGGGAAGAAGAACAGCGAGACAAGTTTCTCAAAGAGAAAAGCGAGCTGCTCAGCGGCCAGACCGAACTGCAGGGAAAATTCGCATCCATCTCACCTTCGCTCGATAAGCTGGCAGACTCGAAGTCGCGTTCAGAAGGCGAGCTGGAGAAAGCATCGGCCCAGATGCTCGAACTGGAAGAAGAGGTCAAACAGTTCCGTGATGTCGCCCAGGACAGTCGGGTCAAACTCGTCGATTTGAAGAGCGAAGAGCGCCACATCCAGGAAAATATCTCGCGCCTGCAGGAGTACAAAAAGGAATTGAGCGACGCTCTTTCGCGCATTGAAGGGGAAATTCAGGCAGCTGTATCCGAGCACGATGAAATCGAAAAGCGCATGGCTGCGAACAAGGCGGCGATCCAGCTCGACTTCGAGGAGCACGAGTCGCTCGAGGCCACGGTTCACAAACTCGAGCAGGAGTATGCCGCGGAAAAAGAGGTGCTGGAAACACGAGAGAAGCTGATCAAGGAAATCCGCGGGGAGCGCGATTCGGTCTCCGAAACGTTGCATGCCATGGAGTTGCGCGTTTCCGACCTGCGCCACGATAGCGAAAAAATTCGTGACCGCATTCAGGAAGAATACGGCGTCGAGCTCAAGCGCAGCGATATCGAAGAAGAGCTGGATACCGAGGCACTCAATGCTGAGGTGGACCGGCTCAAGCAGCGGCTGGAGTCGATGGGGCCGGTCAATTTACTCGCGCTGAAAGAGTACGAAAGAGAAAAGGAACGGCGGGACTATCTGGTGACCCAGCGCGACGATTTGATCGAGGCCGAGCGCAATCTGAATGAGACGATTCGGGTGATCAATAAGACCGCCCGCGAGCAGTTTTCGAGCGTCTTCGAGCAGGTTCAGCAGAATTTTGCCAAAGTCTTTACCGGCTTTTTTCCTCAGGGCCAGGCCAAACTAACTTTGGAGGCCGAGGGAGATCCCCTGGAAGGCGACGTCGTCATTCAGGCCGACCCGAAGGGGCGTCGTGTATCAGCGTTGACGCTGCTTTCGGGCGGAGAGAAGACCCTGACGGCAATTTCTCTGCTCCTGGCCATCTACCTGGTCAAGCCGAGCCCGTTCTGCATTCTCGACGAGGTCGACGCCCCGCTCGATGACGCCAACATCGGTCGTTTCGTGCAGGTCATCCGCGAGTTCTCGAAGAACACGCAGTTCATGGTGGTGACGCACAACAAGCTGACCATGCGGGCGGCGGATTCCCTGTATGGCGTGACCATGGCCGAGCAGGGCGTCTCCAAGGTGGTTTCGGTGAATTTCAAGGAAATGGAAGGGATCGCGGCCTGAGCTGAGGACGGCTGCACCGTCTGAGACACGATCTCTCGCGGCTGGAGAGCCCCCATCCAGCCTCTTCTGCCATCTGGGCCACCGGGACGACGGCGATTTGAACCCAAAAATGTGTTGCACCTCACCTCGATTTTGGTTAGTTTTCCTAAAACGACGCAGCGCATTCAGGAATCCCGCCGATGCTTAAAGCCAGACTTGCCCTTGTCACACTTCTCTCACTCAGCTTCCTGGCAGTCTCCTTCGCGACAAGACCGGAACGCTCAGCGCTCGCGCCTGGCCAGGCTGAGGCGCTTTCAAGTGACCGGAATCCGATGCAGAGTGCGCTAGGTTTCCTGGCGCTGGAGTCGTTCGAAAACGAATTTCCGCCCGCGGGCTGGTCGCGAATAACGAGTTTCGGCGGCTTCGGTTGGCAGCAAATCCACAGCGGTGACGATGTGGCCGGCTTTCAGTCGCCGGCGCCCGCAACCGTGCCCAGCGGCGGTGGCGATGCCGTGGCGTTCGCTTCCTGGGCCACCGGCGATGCGGACGGCGATCCGGGCACGGGCCAGCCGACTGAGCAGTTTCTCATCACGCCGCAAATTGCGAACGTGGATACCGTCGACACTCTGAGATTCCACTTGCGGTATTTTTCCCGATTCGGCGACAGTCTGGATGTGCTTATTTCGCCGACGATTGCAACCGAAAAAGATTCATTCAATATCCTCGTGGATCAAATCAGCTTCATCGGTCTGGCGAACAACGCCTGGCAGACGTATGAGTACCCGCTGGGCAATTGGGTGGCGCCCGGCTCGGATATCTACATCGGATTTCGCGAACACGTGCATAACACCAGCGTGGAGGGAGACGCTCTGCTTCTCGACCTCGTCGAGGTCCGCTCGCTGGTTACAGGTGTCGCCGATGCCAAGACAGCGCCCAATACGTTTCATCTCCGGCAAAATTATCCGAACCCCTTCAACCCATCGACGACGATTCCCTTCGATCTGCCCGCGCGGTCGCGGGTAACCCTGAGGGTTTACAATGTGATCGGCCAAGTGGTCGCCACGCTTCTCGATGGCGAATTCCTGCGGGCGGGCAGCCATCAGGTTCGCTTCGACGCATCTCATCTGCCGAATGGGATCTATTACTACCGACTTACGGCCGGCCAATTCGCCGCCACCGGCAAGATGGCGCTGCTGAAATAGTGTCATATGACCCCATCGCTACTTGACAAGCACGGTGTAATTACTTAGACTTGATTTAGTTTTGAATTGACCAGGCAATGGTTCAGGTGACTGGGGTATGCATTCTTCAACGATGTCCACACAGGGCGCGGTTTTAGTCACAATTAAACAGGGTGTTTGCTTGGAAGCGAATTGAACGATGTCGAATTTACGGAGGTTTGTACAGTAGTTGCCAAGGTGGCGCGACCCAAGGTTGATGGGGTCTGCCGCAATAGTACAGGGTTGTTCGTCGAAAGGAGATTAACCCATGTTAACAAAACTGACGATTCACAATTTTAAGCAATTCGATAATGTTACAATCGACCTTGCGGAGAATGTAGTCTTCATAGGCCCAAATAATTCCGGCAAAACAACAGCTCTTCAAGCCCTTGCGTTATGGGATGTAGGATATAAGCAGTGGATAACAAAGCGCGGACCCCATGCTTCGGCATTGAAAAGATCTGGTGTCGCAATCAACCGACGCGACCTGATTTCCCTT
>CAZTNL010000450.1:0-3399 GCA_964614885.1 uncultured Calditrichaceae bacterium
GGCGTTTCCGCCATTCTGCTGTAAAGCGGTTTGAGGAACTTGCGCCGGCCCATCGAGGTCAGGAAGTGTTCGAGCGCAGCATAGCCGGGCGAGTACTTGTTGTCGATGACGTGCAAGAGCCAGGCGTGCAGGATTTCGGAATTGCCGGTTTTGGTAAAACCAAAAGCCGAGTCGAGGTCCGCCATGCGTTTCTTGCCGAGTTTTTTGGGCAGGTTCCGCAGAAAATGCAGCCAGTGGTGCGTGGTCCAGCCGTCGGTTTCGAGCGACTTGGCGGGCGTCCCGCCTAGCCAGGCCTGCAGTTGCTTGTCCACGTCGGCAAAGGCGTCGGATTCGGCCATGGCGATATTCTCCGGCAGACCCGTCCCGTATACCCAATCATCGATTTTCAGGCTGTCGGCGAGCGCCTTGTCCGTTCCGAACAGCCGGTCTTTGAGGTAGCTGACAAACACTTCGCTGGTCATGTTCTTGAACGCGAACTTGTCGAAATAGCCGTGCAGGAAGGCATCCCATTTTTCGCGCCCGACGCTGGTTTCAAGCGTGCGCAGGAAAAAGTAGCCCTTGTCGTAAGCGATGGAGGTCATGCCGTCATCGGGGTTGCGGCCGGCGAGGTCGAGATGGAGCCGGGTATCGGGGTTGTCGCTGCCCATCGCGTTGAGTTCACCCTGCAAATCCTGAAAGCTGAGCACCGCCAGCATGTCAGCATATTCCTTGCCGTATACCTCTTCCATGATGCGGTGCTCGAAGTAGGTGGTGAACCCTTCGTTGAGCCAGAAATCGTTCCAGTTGGCGTTGGTGACCAGGTTGCCGGACCAGGAGTGCGCCAGCTCGTGTGCCACCAGAGCGACCAGCGACTTGTCGCCGGCGAGCACCGTGGGTGTGGCGAAGGTGAGGCGCGGGTTTTCCATGCCGCCAAAGGGAAAACTCGGCGGCAGCACGATAATATCGTAACGCTCCCAGCGGTACGGGCCGTAAAGCTTCTCGGCTGCGGCAATCATCTTTTCGGTATCGGAAAATTCGAACGCGGCCTTTTCGAGCACCGACGGCTCGGCGTAGACGCCGCTGCGCGGACCGAGCGCGCTGAACTTGAGATCGCCGACGGCGAGTGCGAGCAGGTAGGAGGGTATGGGCTGCTTCATCTCGAAGGTGTAAACGCCATCGCTGCTTTTCTCGGTCGGGTTGGTGGCGCTCATGACGGCCAGCAGACCCGGGTCGGTTTTTATCCGCGCCGAGTAGGTGATGCGAATGCCGGGGCTGTCTTGGCACGGAATCCAGGTGCGGGCGAGAATGGCCTCCGATTGGGTGAACAGAAACGGCTTTTGCCCTCCGGCTGTCTGCGCCGGAGTCAGCCACTGCAGGGCGTCCGCTTTCGGCGAGGTTTTATATTTAATATTGACGCGCTTCGTGGTTGGTTTGATTTGAACCGTCAGCTTGCGGCCCATGTAGGAATCATCTTCCCCCAGCACGAAGGTGGTCGGCTCACCATTTTCGCCAAGCGTGACGCTCTCGATGCTGAGGTCGCGTGTGTCGAGAAGGAGCTCCGTAGTCCCGGCTTTGTTGTCGATAGTCAGCGCGACCTGACCGCTCAACACCCGCTGCGAAAAATCGACCGTCAAATCCAGATCGAGATGTCGTACGGCGGCTTTTTCCGGCTGCGCAAATGAATGCGAGTCATTGAATTTAATTTCATAGGCATCTTTGTTCATTTGACATCCTGCTGCGACTAAGTACAGAAATGCGAAAAATATCCACGATCCGGCTTTAAGCTTGGTGCTCATCTTGCAACGCTCCAGGTCATTGTGAGTGTTAGCCTGAGTCTTTCATAAAGGTTGCCACATTAGGTTCGTTCAGGCAGGCTCAATATAACGCGGAAACGCACAAATGACAAGGGAAATGTGTGGGGTTCCGCCTGCGCTGCCCGCACCATGCTTTTGCACGCGAGGCTGCAGCGGCAGGACAGCAGGGTGGACGTAATCCTTCGTGATACCTGCACCTGACTGGATGTGGCCCAACCAGCGGGGGACGGCGTCGCCGAATCTGAAGGTGTCGACGTGTCATCCGGCTTGCATTTGACCGTAGTTTTATTAAATTGTTTGACATCAGCTCGAAATGAACAACCGGACTACTGCACGATGCCGCATACCCTGGACATGATAGAACGCAGCCGAGCTCTGTCGGAGTCGCTCACCGACGAGGTGGTGGCCTTGCGACGCCATTTTCATGAACATCCGGAGTTGAGTTGGCAGGAGCACGAAACAGCCGCGCGCTTGCGAAGTGTCCTCGAACAGGAGGGCATCGAGTGCCGGCCGGTTTGCAAGACCGGGATCGTGGCCGAGGTTGGTAACGGGAGGGGGCCCACCGTGGCGGTGCGCGCCGACATGGATGCGTTGCCCCTGCAGGACGTCAAGAAGGTGCCGTATGCGTCGAAGGTCGAGCAGGTGACTCACGCCTGCGGGCACGATTGCCACATGTCTATGGCTGTCGGCGTAGCCAAGGTGCTGCGGCGCCTCGGTTCTGAATGGCCCGGACGCGTCCGCTTTATTTTCCAGCCGTGCGAAGAGGCCGTACCTTCCGGCGCCTCCGAACTGCTAAAGACAGGCGTCATGGAAGGCGTCGACGCCGTGTTTTGCTACCATGTCGATCCGGAGATACCTGCCGGCAAGATTGGCCTGCGAACCGGTGTGCTGACAGCGCACTGCACTGAATTTCACATCCACCTCGTCGGGCGCAGCGGCCATGCTGCCAGACCACACCAGGCGATTGACACGATCTATCTGGCCAACCAGGTGCTGACGCTCCTCTACGACATCGTCGGTAGCCGGAGCAACCCGTTCATGCCGGCGGTGCTCACCATCGGCAAGGTGCGTGGGGGCGCCAAGGCCAATGTCATCCCGGACGATGTGGATATTGCCGGAACCGTGCGCTCCATCGACGAGCAGTCCAATCGTGAGATTCTGGAAGCTATCGAGACCAGAACCCGGGCCATGACGGAGACAGCAGGCGGGCGGTGCACAGTCGAGTTTCTGCCTCCGGTGCCCTCGGTCTACAACCACCCCGGCATGATTGCCATGATTCGCCGCGTCGCAGACAAGATGCTGCCCAAAGATGCGATCGTAGACATCGACAAAGTGAGCATGGGTGGAGAGGACTTTTCCTGGTATCTGACTCAGGCTCCGGGCGCGTTGATCCGGCTGGGCGTTCGCCGGCCCGGCGAGCCCATGACCCACTTGCACACCAGCAACTTCGACGTCGATGAGTCGGCTCTGCCGCTCGGTATCTCCCTGATGAGCGCGGTTGTGCTGCACTACCTGACAGAAAATGCCGGATAGGCACTCCGGGACCTTTCTGGAACTGCGGTAAGTCCTTTGCGAAAAGTCAAAGAAATTCGGATGCACCAGAACC
>CAZTNL010000451.1:0-3399 GCA_964614885.1 uncultured Calditrichaceae bacterium
CTCATCAAACACCTGGAGACCCGCGATGTTTGAAATTCAAGTCAACACGGAAGGCGACATATTACTCACCGGTCGGTTCGACGCGGCGCAGGTGGCCAGAGCAAAGGAAGTCTTCGACCACATCGACAGCGGCTGCACCGTCGACTTCAAAGACTTGCAATATATCTCGAGCGCCGGGCTCGGCGAGCTGCTCAGCGTGCAAAAACGATTGATGAATGCCGGCAGCGGGCTGCGCCTGATCAACATGAACGAGCATATTCAGGATATCTTCCGCTTCGCCGGGTTCGACAAGGTGTTCGAGATAGGATAGACGGCCATGTAGCCCGCATTTTTCGCAGCGCGGCAAAGCCGCAAGAATCTTTAGCCACGGATAAATGCAGATAGCCACCGATGAAAAACAAAAGCACTTTGACTAGAATGAATGCATTCTTTTTGCAATCGCTCACTTTTGATACGATCTCGTGGACGGGTCACTGCTTTTTTCTTCGCGTCCTTCGGGCGCTTCGTGGTTCCTGAATCTTCCGGAAAAACGATTATTTGCCATAAAAAATACAAGATATGAGCGGCATTTTATTGGGCATTGCGTTCCGGTGTCTTCGCGGTTCCTGCATTTCTTGGGGGGGGGTATTTTGAAAACCGACTAACTGCCGGGAACGCGCCGTCTCATCGCGGCGCCGGACCCTACCGCCGAACGCTGATCCCGTTTTCCGCAAGATAGGATTTCACCTCCGAAACCCGGTACTTCCTGAAGTGAAAGATCGATGCCGCCAGCGCAGCATCGGCCATGCCCTGCAGAAACACATCGCGGAAGTGGGCCGGCTCGCCACCGCCGCCGGAAGCGATGACCGGAATGTTGACCACAGTTGAAATGCGGCGGGTAATTTCGATGTCATAGCCTGCCTTGCCGCCGTCGCGGTCCATGCTGGTGAGCAGGATCTCGCCAGCGCCCAGTTTTTCAACCCTCCGGGCCCACTCTACCGCCTCCAGCCCGGTCGGCTGGCTGCCGCCGTGGGTGAAAATTTCCCAGCGATCAGGTCGGGTCTGCTTTACGTCGATGGCCACCACGACGCACTGCGACCCGAAGCGCTCGGCCGCTTCCGAAATCAACTCCGGAGTGCGGACGGCCGCGGTATTCAGCGACGTTTTGTCGGCGCCGCGTACGAGAATTTCGCGGATGTGGTCGATCGAGGCCAGGCCACCGCCAATGGTGAACGGAATGAACACCTCGCCGGCCAGGTGCTCGACCAAATCGTAAACGATCGGCCGCTTGTCTTTCGAAGCGGTGATATCGAGAAAAACGAGCTCGTCCGCGCGCTCGCTGACGTAAAACTTCGCCAGCTCCAGCGGGTCGCCGGCGTCGCGCAACGACTCGAACTGCACGCCCTTGACCACGCGCCCTTCTTTGACATCCAGGCAGGGAATGATGCGTTTAGCCAGCACGGAAGATTTCCTCCGGATTCAGCTTTTTTTCGTAAAATGCTTTCCCGACGACGGCGCTGTCGACTCCGAACGGCGCCAGTTCGGCCAGTTGCTGTAAGTCGCGGGCAGAGGAGACGCCGCCGGAAGCCGTCACTTTCAGGCCGGTTGTCTCGGCAACCAGCCGGGTCTGCTCGACATTCGGCCCGGCAAACATGCCGTCGCGGGAGATGTCCGTGTACAGCAGCCGGCTGAGGCCATCTTTCTTGAAGCGGAGAGCCAGCGCAGTGGCGGAGGTTTTTGTACCTTCCTGCCAGCCAGCTACCATCACTTCGCCGTCACGCGCATCTACGGCCAGGGTGACGCGCCCGCCAAACTCGCTCAGAGCCTGCCGGAAAGTGTCCGGCTCACGAACGGCCAGAGTGCCGACGATAACGGCATCCACGCCCGCCTTCAGCCAGAAGCGCACATTCTCAAGAGAACGGATACCGCCACCGAGCTGCACGGGCAGCCTGCACGCGTCGATGATTTGCCGTACGGTCTCGGCGTTCTTCGACTCACCGGTCTGCGCGCCGTCCAAATCGACGATGTGCAGCCGGCTCGCGCCGCAGCGCTCGAACTCCCTGGCAACCGCCACCGGATTCTCCGAGTAGATCGTCTGGTCCGCGAACGCGCCCTGTTTCAGACGCACACACCTGCCGTCTTTCAAATCGATCGCTGGAATTACGAGCATCTTAGATCTCCGCGAAGTTCTTCAAAAGCTGCAGACCGAACTCCTGGCTCTTTTCAGGATGGAACTGCGCGCCGTGGACGGCGCCCTGGCTGACGACCGAACAAAACTCGCGGCCGTATTCAGTCCTGCCCGCGACGCTTGCCGCGTCGGCCGGCTCGCAAAAATAGGAATGGACAAAGTAGGCGAAACGCGATTCGGGCGAATTTGCCAGGAGCGGCGAGGCCGCGCAGATCTCCACTTCATTCCACCCCATGTGCGGCACTTTCAACTCTCCCTGAAATCGCCTGACTTCACCGGGAATAAGATCGAGCCCGGCGCAGCCATCGCCCTCGTCGCTATGTGTAAAGAGAAGTTGCATTCCCAGGCAGATACCGAGAATCGGGCGGACGGCGGCGGCGTGCCGCCGAACGGCATCTGCCAGACCGCGCGCTGCCATGCAATCCATGGCGTAGCCGAAAGCGCCGACGCCCGGCAGGATCAGTTTGCAGGCCCCGGCGACCACTTCGGGTTCGGACGAAATCTGATACTCGGCGCCCAGGTGTTCCAGCGCATGGCAGAGACTCTTGAGATTGCCCACGCCGTAGTCGACTATTGTGAGGGTGTCGGAAGCAGCCGGACTCATCTACAAACTGCCCTTGGTCGACGCGACACCCTTGCGGCGCGGGTCCTTCCGAACGGCCTGGCCGAGAGCGACGCCCGCGGCTTTGAACAGCGCCTCGATTTGGTGGTGCGTGTTCTCACCGTAAAGAATTTCAAGATGAAGTGTGACCAGAGCGTTGTTGGCGAACGCCTGAAAGAATTCCCTTACGAGTTCCGTATCAAAATCGCCGACCTTCGGGTTTAGCGCAGGCGACCGGAAAACCAGCGCCGGCCGGCCTGAAATGTCCACCACTACCCTGGCAAGAGCCTCATCCATCGGCACGTAGGCTGTGGCGTAGCGCTGGAAATCGTATACCTCCGGCAGGGCCTGGCGAAAGGCGGTTCCGAAAACGATACCGACATCTTCGACGGTATGGTGCGCGTCCACTTCGAGATCGCCCTTGGCTGCGACCTCCAGGTCGAAACCACCGTGGAAAGCCATCAGGGTGAGCATGTGGTCGAAAAAGCCCACGCCCGTGGAAACAGCACTCTTGCCACTGCCCTGCAGCGCCAGCGACAGCGAAACGTCAGTCTCTTTTGTCTTTCGGTTCAGCTTGTTTTTTTTCATGAGACACCTGTGTCAGAAAATATCCGCAAGCACGGAAAGGAAC
>CAZTNL010000452.1:0-3397 GCA_964614885.1 uncultured Calditrichaceae bacterium
ACCACACCGATGTGATTGATGCCCGTGCCGCGTTGAAAGAGAGCCTCCGCGGTGAAATCCTTGTAGGCGATCCCTCGCTGGCCATAGAACAAGATCGCTCCCGGTTTGATCAAATCTGCTGAGGCGATGGCATCCTTCACCAGGATGAGTTTTCCCTGTTCATCATACCAGCGGGCGAGATCCCGCGTGTCGCGATAGGTTTCGATGGGCGGATAGGCCTGGTCGGGGCAGCGAGCCTTCATTCGCTTCAACACGCGATGAAAGATGCCGGAGCAGCCTGTTAGAGGCTTGACCGAATAAAGGAAAGATGAGTCTTCGATGGCGGCGGCGATTTCGGCAACCGGGCCGGCGAGGTCGGTTTGGCTGCCGCCACAGTCGATGCGGTAGGCGTCCAGGCTGGCCAGGGCGGCCGGAGTGTATTCAAATGCTACGGTTGTGCTGCTCTCTGCCGGGGGCGTGGCGTCTGTTGCAGGCGCTTGGTCGCTCTTTTCCGATTGCGAACAGGCGCCCCCGCTCCCAGCATCAAACCCAGAGTCACAATCAGTAAGAAAGGCCGCACCATACTCGATTTCGTGTTTACCATTTTACCCTCCTTTGGGGTTGGCTTTGTCTGCGGAACACAGAGATCGATTTCCCGACGATGCACGTGCTGAGCAGGGCTTCAATATCTGTTGCATTCCGAGTTGGGTAGAGCTCTCGCCACTATTCCGCGCTCTGCCACGCATGGGAGTTAGATCGCAGACTTCAGTCACAGCACACAGATCGCGCTGCCCGGGAGCCTTACTCGGGAGGGGGCGTGTTCCCTGCGTCTGCGCGGCTCCTGAAGTCTGGCAGCTCAGTTCTAGTGGTGCAGACAAGTTAGCAACCGGCTGAGGTGATTTTCTTGTCATTTCTGCGCAAAAATCTGTCATTTTCGCGCATCAGGCGGGAACACCGCCCTCCTGCGAACGTTTCTGAGAAGCCAGGGATTTGCACAGCTCGGGGAGTCGCACGCGAAGATAGGTTATACCTGAAGACGATCCAGCCACGGATTTGGAAAAATGGCGCGCAGATAAATTGCTGCTAAAACTGCGGGAAGGATTAGCCCGGGCGCTGAAGCTGCTGCGGGTTCAGAGTATGCCACTCCTTCGGAGTTTTGCGGGACCTCCTGGGCGTGTTTCTATAATCATATCATCCCTTCGGGATTTTTTGTGGAGTTGCCAATCCCGAAGGGATGGCAGGATTGTAGTGAAATGACCGGTCCAATGCATCCTGAACCGCGAAGCGGTGACACTTGTCCTGCTTCATCAGCGGCAACATGGTGTATAGGAAGGACCAACGAACCAGAGGTTATTGCAGGGAATGGCGGAAGAGAAAGCTATTCCATCAAAGTCTTTGCCGCAGAAAGAAAGAATTCAACCAGCTCGTCTGCAACCAACGGTCTTACCATCCGCGGCAGCGGACCGAGATCTTCAACCTTCATCATGGCTACCGCAAGCCAATAGTCGTCCAGACCCACGTGCTTTCGTTTTGCCGCGGCAAGCAGCTCGGGAAAAGGCAATAGTTCTTTATCGATAAAAAAGATGTCCACGAAATCTTTAGCCTCCGCACGGTCAAAAAGAGCGGAGAGTTTGTTGCAGGAAATATCCAGGGCATTATCCGTGAAAATATCGAACTCGGCTTGTGCTATTTTCGGCTGCAAACGATACGGCGAATCCTGGGCAAAGTCACACTTAATCGTTTGCTCATCCTGGCCGTGAATATGAACCTCCAGGAATGTCCGAAATTGACGGCGCACTTCAATGTCCAGGCTGAGGCGTTTGCCGATGTCTTCAAGTACGGGCAGCACATGCTGAACCCGGTCCGGCTCCTCGGTGAAGAAATCAAGATCTTCTGACAAACGATGTTCGAGGAAAAATGCGCTCAGCGCGGTTCCTCCGGTCAGGAAGAAACTTTCGCGCAGGTCGGACTTCGCAACCTCGGTGAGGAATCGTTTTTGTAATTCTGTAAGGATGTCCATATCGTCGATGCAGACTGGTGCTGATTATGCCTCCTCGAGATACCATTGCCAAAAACGGCGCACCCGGCGGGAGAGGCTCAGGCGCTCCAGATAGCGTGCAATGATGGGTTTGGGTATTTTCCTGACTTCTTCAGCCGTCCCGCGTTCCAGCAACCGCCCGAGGTACCAGGTGAAAAAAACTTCATCCATATACTTATCAGGCGTGATATCCTGGTCCCAAAGTAAAGCGGTATTAACTTCGATGTCGTGCAGGGTCTTCATCATTCGCCAATGATTCTGTTTTGCGCGAAATTACTAAAGGCGACCGAGTAAGTCAAGGTCTGATTGCCAGGGACGCCGTGCGCGGCAGTCGGCGGCGCGGAGTGGGCACATGCAGCGGCTCTGACCGGCGGCCGGGGTCGATCAAAAGGTAGGTTCGCCACCACGGCGGATATGGAGCGGAGAGGGCGAAAAGAAGGGCTGTTGTCGTCCAGCCTGTCCGGGCGCAAGCTTGGAGATACGGGTGGCCACCCGTTTGTCGACGGGGCCCGTGTGCTGGAAACGTGCGACGCGTTGTCCGGCGAGGTCCGGCGTGTTGGCCGGCAAGCTGCGAACGGGGCAGGGAAGCGCGAGTAAGATATGCAGCAACAGGGGGATGAGCAGTTGCGTCATGTGTCGAGATATGTGCGATTGTTTGCTGATGCGAAGAGCCTATCAAGAAACAAGAGGCTCAACTTTTTTGTTCCGGAAATTGCGTACGCGATGAGTCCGGCAGGCCTCGGGGAGTCCGTACCATTCCGGGCGGGGAGATTGGCCACTTCCCTTTGCATAAGGGCACCATTTTTTCTATATTTGTGTCGCTTCGCTCATAAGTAACCGGAGGCTGCGATCTTCCCGCACTGCAGACAGCAGGAGCGATAAATCGCGCAGCGTCAGGCGTGCAGTTTACAGTTTGGGTTACCTGGAAAACACGACATGAACGACGATCAAATTCTTGCACTTTTCGAACAGACGGGCGCTTTGCTGACCGGCCATTTTATCCTGACTTCCGGTCTGCACAGCACAAAATATTTCCAGTGCGCCCAGGTTCTGAAACACCCCGAAATCGCGGCACGCCTCTGCGCGCAAATGGCGGAAGGTTTCCGCAACGAACAGATCGAGCTGGTCATCGCGCCGGCGGTTGGCGGCATCATTGTGGCGCATGAAGTCGCCCGCGCCCTCGGCGTGCCCGCGATGTTTGCCGAGCGCGAAAACGGGCAAATGGCCCTGCGCCGCAGCTTCAGCGTCGAACCGGAGCAGCGCGTGCTGGTCGTCGAGGACGTGATTACCACAGGCGGATCGGTCAAGGAGGTCGTGGCCCTCGTCCGCGATCTCGGTGGCTGCCCTGTGGCGGCCGCCTGCCTGGTGGACCGCAGCGCC
>CAZTNL010000453.1:0-3385 GCA_964614885.1 uncultured Calditrichaceae bacterium
CCGTGATTTCGAAGGACTGCTTGTCAGCACCGGTGACGACAATGCCTTCTTTGATGTAGGGCGTCAGGGTATTCGGCAGTTTGAGGTCGTAGGTCCCGGGCAGCACGCGCGCGCCGTTCGCCACGTGTACGGCATACTTTTTTTCGCCTTTCTGCCACAGCTCGTAGTTCTGCCGAAACCAGATACCCGAACCGGAAGCCACCATCTTGAACTTGACCAGAACGGTGTGCGCCATCTTGAAAACGAGTACCGTGTGGTCTCCGGCGGCAAAAGTTTCCGTCACGGATAGCTCGTTTTCGCGGTTGGGAGTGGCGCGGAATTCGTAGGCGCCTTCATCCAGGTACACCTCGTCAATCGAGCGGAAGGTGAAGACTTCCCGGCCACGTTGCAAAGCCCGAATCTGGGAGGTGGCGCCGGGCGGCTCTTTGCCTTTTTCCTGAAATCTGACTTTCACCGAAGGCGGCACGGGCACTTCCATCCTGACTCTGGTTTCTCCGGTCGGGGCCACGCGCACTTTCTTGCGGACGGGTTTGTAGAGATGGCCGTTTTTTGTGCGCACGCCCACGACTAAATCATAGTCCCCGGATTCGACCAGATTTCTGTGGTTGCTCGCGACTTCGACGGGTTTCCCCCCGTTCTGGCTAAGGAGGCCGTCGACCCGCATCCTGTTTCCGCGCTCATCTACCCCTTCGATGACGAGAGCTGCGGCCGCGGTTTGTTCCTGAATTTTCTTCAGGCTGCCGGCAAGCTCCGCGGCGGAATTGGCGTCATGATACTCCGTGCCGGCGGCGTCCGCGATACATTGCATCGCGGCTTTGGACTTTTCGTCCAGCCCCAGCCCGACGACGTGTACGCGGATCTTGACATTCTTGTCGCGCCAGGCTTGCACCAGCGCGCACGGGTCATCATCACACGTCTCTTCGCCGTCGCTGATGAGGATGATCGCGCCGCCCCGGTCGCCAAAGTCGGCAAGCGCCTGGCGCAGGCTGAAGTTTATCGGCGTTTTCCCGGTCGGGTTAACGTTGTCCATGAAGCCTTGCAATTGCAAAACCACCTTCTCCGGCGCGCCAAACGGAATCACCAATTCCGAGTCACGGCAATCGCCCTTGCGACGGTGACCGTATACGCGAAAGGCGAGTTCGTAGCCGCTGAAGTCTCCTCCGACAAAATCCTGCAGGACCTGTTTTGCGGCTGCAATTTTGAAGTTGCCATCCAGCAGTTTTTGCCACATCGACCCAGAGGCATCGAAAATGATGTAGATGGCGTCCGGTTGTTCCCGCGCGAAAGCGTTTAGCGGCAAAGCGCCGCAAAAAAGGATGAGCAGCGCTATCGCCCTAAGCTGACGTTTCATAGTCTTTTCCCTCTGATTTGCCCTCGGAGCTCCCGCCAAAGCCTCATTTCGATACTGCCCCGTCGTTCCGGTCACGGCGCTCAATCGGGCTTACTGTTTTCGGGATTGCTCTTTCAACGCGTCCAGTCCTTTGAGCTGTTTCATGACATTCCCGACATCGTTGTACTCGATGTCGGGTTTTTGCAGTCTTTTCTTGTCAAAGTTTTCAGAGATCTTGGTAGCCTCGATCGTCATTTTCATTCCCATCATATTGGTCTCGGTTTTGAGATTGATCCAGTTCCAGACCCAGGTCTTGGTCCCCATGTTTTTGATTTCCCAGATGTCACACGTCTTCCCCAGGACTTTTCCGGTGCCGACTTTTTCCCCGCCCATTTGCACCATCATCTGTTTCCCCAAGTCCTTAGCATCCCTGCCCTCAAGCGATTTGAGAAGTGGATTCTCAATTTTCGTGCCCTTGTTCGTCTTCAAATCGACGGTGTAAATAATGCCATGTTCGCGCAGATCGGTGTACGTTGCGGTGTTGGTCTCCTGAGTCATGCTCATGACTTTTACTTTTTGGTGTTGCACCTGAACCCCTCGCTCGCCGAATCCATCAAAACACAGCTCCTGGGTACCGCTGAACATGTCCCCTTTGATAACGTATTCGACACAAGCTTGCTGCAAACCATAGAGGCGACTGTTCGATTTGCCGCTGCCGGATTCGGCGTCGTTGCAGCCTGCCACAGCCACAAAGGTAAGTGCGACAAGGCAGATAGTTCCCTTTTTCATGATGCTCTCCTTCACAATGAGTTTTGCCTCCGAGGCGATCCTCGGGCCCGGCGCGCAGTGGCGTGGGCCGTGAATTATTTGACCAGCAACATCTTCCGGCGCTGCACAACTTTCCCTGCTTGCATGCGCGCAATGTACAAACCGCTGGTGACCTGCCGGCCGTGGTCGTCGCGGCCGTCCCAGGCCACGCTGTGTCTGCCGGCAGTGAATCTCGCTGCAACCAGGGCACGCACCAACTGGCCGTTGATGTTGTAGATATTCAGGGTGACCTCTGATTTCATCGGCAGGTCAAACCGAATCGTGGTCGTTGGGTTAAAGGGATTAGGGAAGTTCTGCAGCAACTGCGTCGTCTCAGGTATCGTTGAAGGCCGGTCTCCCACACTCGTTGGCGTGGATGAGGTGTCGACTCGAATGACCACCGGCACCGTCAACGGATTGTTTATGGCATCCGGAACCGTAATATCAATATACGAGATGGTCGTTGCCGGAATAGGGGGTAGACTGTCCGTGTCGGAAAACACCTCGATGAATCCATCACTAAAAGTCGAGTCAACGACTACGCCATGGCCACGCACGACAACGATTCCGAAGGCAGGCAGCTGGCCGTACTGATCGAATATTTCAAGCGTATCCGGTTGCGGAGGGTCGCCGGTTAGAGGCATGGCAATCGCGCCACCGCTACTGATTATTCTGGGAGTGATGAGAATCAAAAGCTCCGGCTTTGCAGTGATTTCTTTTTTTTGCTGAAAAGCGGATGTTATGTGACGAAAAATATCCCGATCGATGAAGAATCCGGCCGGGGTCGGGTCGCCTAACAGCACGCTGAGCAGTCCGTTATAAACCACTGTTCCGCCTGAGCTAAGGGTAGCGCTCCCGGTTTGTGCGTTGTAAAGAATATCGAGCACATCGCCGACGTTGCCGCCAAGCCAGACGATCATGGGGATAAACACACTTCCCTGGCCATCCCAGCCGGTCACGGTAACCTGGTTGCGAATCGCGACATAGCCAAATGCGATGTGGGCGAAAAGGGCTTTCCAACGCAACGTTATAGGAATCCCCTCCATGTCCGTACGAAAGTAATCGGTAGAAGAAGAGGGAAACGGCTGCGCATTCGGATTCTGCTGCGCTGCCCCATCCAGCTCCGTCACCGGAAACGGCGCGCCAAATCCTTCCTGAATGGTGTTGCCTCGTGCGTGGGTGTAGCCGAGATGGAGCGACCCGTCATCGTTCGTATAATCAGCGCGGCCAAAATTGGCGAAGTTGTCG
>CAZTNL010000454.1:0-3385 GCA_964614885.1 uncultured Calditrichaceae bacterium
GGCCTCTATCCCGGGAAACCCGTGAGCGTGACCGGCGCCCAGAAATATGGGTGCGGGGGATACAGCCCCTTCGCCCTGACCGATTTGATGAGGGCGAGTTGGGCTTGCCGCATGGCTTGCAATCTGGACAGTCCTGATTTGAGCCAGCCGTGGAAGAATGCGGTGGTCAGCCGCATGCTGTTCCGATCGTCTATTTGCCAGAGATTGGCGATCACGCTTTTTGCGCCGGCCGTGATGAAAGAGAGCTGTAAACTCATCGTGCCTTCGCCCCGGTAGAGTTTGCCGGTTGCGCTTTCACAGGCGGACAGATAGACGAGTTCGGTCGCGTGCAGGTCGAGCGCCTGGATTTCAGGCAACGCGAGTTTCCCCGCGCCCGCGCCTGTTTCCGCTTTGAACGCGAGATGTGAGTTGACCGGGAAGCGGGCATCGATCTTCCCGTGCGTTGAGAATAAAAGGGCGTCCGGGCCGCCTTGCAGTTTTTTGAGCAGCGCCTCTTTCCGGATTTTCGAGCCGAGCAAAATGTCGGATTGCGCGCACATGCGCGCCACCGAGCGGGCTTCCTGCCGACCATATTTCAGTTGCGGGTTAACCACGCATACGATTGATTCGCGCCCCGCGGGTGGATTTCGGGTTTCGTAGTTGCTTAGCATCCGAACCAGGATCGCGGCGCTGGGCTCCTGCGCGATGCAATATTTTTCGACCAGGAAGGCGCCGTCATACTGAACGAGAGCCGCGAACGGGAGATCGTTGAGGAATTCATCGGGAATGATGATCAGCGTTTTGTAGCGCGCGAGCGTACGCAGAGGACGCAGCAGGTTAGTGTACAGATCGTGGCCAAGCCTTCTGATCTCTCTGTCCGAGTTCTCGATATTGTCCATGCCGCGCAAGCGCCGCGGATCCAGTTGCCGGCGAAATGCCTTTACTGTTTCCGCGAGCTCATGGCGCGGCAGAGGCACAACTTTGGTCTCGACGCCGTGCCGTCCTATCGCCCAGACAACCAGATTCGAATCTAATACTTCATACTCTAGAACACACGCATCCTCGGCGAGGGCTGCCGAGATCTGCTGGAAAGTCGGAACTGCCTGTTCGGTTGAAAGCGTGTCGGAACCCGTGTTCATGCTGGAAAGCAAAACGTTTCGGCTGGGAAACTCCCTGTTTTTTCCAAGCAGGTTGCGCAACGCATTCGCGCGCTCTTTTTCGGAATACTCAAACGCGGCCAGGGTGTCGCCAAGCGCCAGTTTGACCGCCACCCCTTGTTCGTACACGGGCCGGATTCGATCAGAAAAACTCGCCCTCTGCTGGTAGGTGTTTACCGATGTAGCGACCTTTTCAATGTTCTCAGTTGCGTTCTCCAGGGCTTCTTCCGCCCTGGCGTTGTCGCCTGACTGCGCATAAATTTGGGCCAGCGCGTAAAAAGCGGGCCAGGTCATCTCGATGCTGGTGTTGTTGCGAGTCAAGCGCAGGGCTTTGCTCGCGGTTTCCAGGGCTGTTGCGTGCCGGCCCTGGCGCATCTCGACTTCGGCCATCTTGCACAGTACTTTAAACTGTCCCTGGATATCTCCCATACCTGCATAATAGGAAAGCGATCTTAGCAGAGAAGTGTGCGCCGCCTCAAATTCGTTTATTTTTAGCTGGAGTTCCGCCGCGCCGTAGGAATGTTGGGCCATTTTGGTCGAAGAGCGAGAATTGCTGAGTAGTTTTTCCAGGCGCTCGGATATCTTTCTCGTGCTGTCGGTTTGTCCCAGTTCCGCATAGGTTTTGAGGAGTTCCTGCAAGGCGCTGGAGGTCAAAAACGGCGTATCGTGTTTGACATCAAACGCTTGCCTGAAATAGACAAGCGCGCTATCGTAGTCGGCCAAATCGAAGTAGATCTCGCCAATGTTTGCCAGAGCGACGCTCTCATTGGCGCCGTCTTTCAGGCGCTCGGCAAATTTAACTGATTTTTTGTACTCCATCCTTGCGTCATTGTAGTGCCCCATTCGACTAAACAGATTGCCACGGCCGATATGGTACCGCATCATGGTTGCCTCATCAAGGGGTTGGCTGGCCGGCGGCAGAGACTGTTTGAGATACGAAAGCGCCAGTTGGTACCGGCCGAGATGCTTGTAAATGATGTTTAGTCGTCCGTTCACCAACCTGGCCTCATCTTCGTAACCATAACGCCGCATGATGGGTATCGCCAATAAATCCTGTTTCTCCGCCTGGCGAAATTTTCCTTTGTCGATCAGAGCGTTGCCGCAGAAAAGGAGCGCTTTGGCGAACAGGCGTCTGTAGCCGATTTTGCTCGCGTGTCGCATGAGAAACTCACCGCACGCTACCGAGGCCTCCTGCCTTTCAAATTTTTCGTACAGCAGGAACTGCAGATTCGACAAGAGGTTCAGGTAAATTCTCGGCTCTCTTTTCAGGTCGCCTTTGCGTAGCCCGTAGGCAATGCTCGCGAGCGCTTGCTCCCTTCTGGTAGAGTTCATATCACGATAAGCCCGGTTGCTGCAGGCGTTCATGATTGCTCTTCGTCTGGCATCTGCAAGCGTTTGTCCGCGCTGCGCGGCAAGACTTGCGGAAAAGAAGTCGCCGCCGTGCAGGGCATCCAGGGATCGCGAAATCCACGACAGAGCCCGGGAAGTCGAGTCCAGAGCCGCTGGCGCCGGCAGATTAAAGGCGGTTTTCCGGGTCAGCGTAGCAAGTGAAATCAGGAATCTGCGGTAGAGATTCCTGCGGTTGTCGTATACAAAAGCTTTTACCTTTTCCGTGTCCGGTTCAGTCGCCATCCTCAAGCACTCGCGTATGAACTGAGACTGAGCTTCGGAGACTCGAATCGGCCGGCGTACCGTGTCGTTTATCTCTTTGACCAGGCTGTCGGGGACGGGAAATTTTTTGATAGTGGACAGAAATTTGACGACGAATGCGTCGGTGCTTTCCGGGGTGCGGTTTTCGAAATCGAAGCGGCCCTCCAACTGACCCATTTGTCGAATAACCTGTTCCCGCCGTTCGGTATCGTTGGCACAGCCAGAGCCAAGCGCCACACACAGGAGAAGAGAAAAAATAATCGCGTTCGTTTTCATCGGTTTGTTCGAGTCCTTTGGGTTAACTGCGATCCTGTCAAAGAAATGTCGGGCGGCGAATCTGCAATGAGCTTGAGAGCCGCGCCGCCGCGGCAGTTTGTTTCATGCCTGGATCCGGGCTTCGTCAATCCCCGGAAACTGCTTTTTACCCTCGGGCCACTTTTCAAACAGGCGGCGCAGGCAGCCGTCAGCGATCCGTTCGTTTGCGCTGTCGCCCGTTTGCTTTGCAATGTTGTGCGCATCTACGAAAGACAGCCCGGCGTCTTTGTAGTTTGTCTCGCGGTTCTCGTCCGTTGCTGATTCAAATATAAGATTGCCCATTC
>CAZTNL010000455.1:0-3377 GCA_964614885.1 uncultured Calditrichaceae bacterium
GGTCACGTTCAGCGCTGCGCTGAAGCCCGAGGTGTTGCCCGCGGAATCGGTGGCCGTGGCCGTTAGATAGGATGCCGTCGGAACGCCGTTCCAGACGAAGTTGCCCGAGCCGTCCGCCATGACCTTGCCCTCGTACACCCGGCCCTGGTCCGCGTCATCGGAAAAAATTTCGATGGTCGCGTTGGCCCTGGCCGTTCCGCGCAGCTCCGCATTGGCGTAGCTTGCGAGAACCGGCGCCGGCATCCCGAAGTTGCCGCCGTCGCGGATCAGGATGCCGACCGACTGGTTGCTGAAAATGGAGTTCCGCGTTATCCTGTTGTGATAGGAGCTGTCGGCCCAGACCTGAACGCCCCAACTGTTGAACGCGACAACATTGTCCGGCCCAACCGTGTTGTCCTGGGCGCCGCTGCCCACACCTATGCCGGACGCCTGCGGGTTGAGGCCATGCGCGCCGCTGACGTCGGTGCCGACGCGATTGCCCTGTACGGTGTTGTGCGCTGAGCGCACATAGATGCCGAGTTTACCGTTTGCCGAAACCAGATTGCCTGCGCCGGCATCACTGCCGCCGATGAGATTCCCTTCGCCGGCCCAGATGCCGATCCCGTCCCAGCTGTTGCCCAGAGCCGCTGTGCCGGAAATGTCCGTGCCGACAAAATTGCCCTCGAACCGATTGTTGTCGCCCCCCACGCGCGCGCCGTCGTTCCCGTTCCCGGAAACGAGGTTGCCTTCGCCCGGCTGGCTGCCGCCGATAAGATTGTCATGGCTGAAGCTGTAGATGGCGATACCCATTGCTCCATTGCCCAGAGCGGTCGTGCCGGCAGCGTCGGTACCGATGAGATTGCCGCTGATGCGGTTTGTGGCGGCTTCCAGGCCAAAGCACTCAATGCCATTATTGCTGTTGCCCGAAATCAGATTGCCGCCTGCCGAACGGGTTCCGCCGATGAGATTGCCGGACGAAATGTAGACGAAAACACCTTCCAGGTTAGGCACCGCCACGGTGCCGCGCGGGTCCGTCCCGATGTAGCAGTCCGCAATGGTATTCGAATGGCCAGACGGTCCGACGATTTGAATGCCGTAACTGGAAAAGCCGCAGATGACCAGGTGGCTGACCAGATTGCCCGCGCTCATCAGGCTCAGTCCCACGCTGTTCTGGCCGGATTGGCTGCCGTCGAGCACGATTTCCGGTCCCGCCGGGTTCGTGTCTTCGCCGATAAAGTCAGCCTGCGAGTGGCCATCAATAAACAGGCTGTCCCCGCTTATCGCCGGCAGCGGTGATTGCGGCCGGATTCCCCAGGTTCCGCGCGGTGCAAAATAGCCGGGGTCCGAGCGCGGAATGGCGAAGCGGATAGTGTCGGGTCCCGCGTTGGCATTCGCCTGCTCAATAGCATCCCGCAGCGAGTTCGGACCGCTATCCGCGGTGTTGTCGACGACGATGCCTGCGGCTGTTTGCACCTGGCCGAGGCGGAAGGTGCCGGTCCTCGACCACGCGGCGTTTCCGCTCGTATTATTGGCGCGCACCCGCCAGTAGATGTCGATGTCTTCCTGCAAAGACGCCACTTCGAGCGTCGTGGCGGTTAGCGAGCCCAGGTCCAGCACGGGACTGGCAAAATCCGGCGTGGTCGCCAGCTGCACGCGGTAACTGTCTGCGAACGGCGACCGGTCCCACTCCAGGGTTACGGCCCCGGCCGGCGGGACAAGTCCATCAGCCGGCCGCGCAAGAATGACCTGGTAGGGCAGGCCGCCGTTGCTGTTTTCGTCAATGCCGGCGCTCATGGCGGCCCGGCCCCAGGTAGCGGTCTGCCAGTCGCCCGGGATGTCGGCGACCAGTTTCTGCACCCGGTCCCGGTCTGCCGGCGCAAACGTCTCACCCTCCCCTTTGACGATGACGATGAGCGTGCGCAGATTCTGAACGGTCGAATCGGTATCGGGCACGCGCTGGCCGTCCCCCTCATAAAGACCGCCACCGGCCAGCGCCAGCGCATAGATGAGGCTGTCCAGCGTCACCTGGTGCAACACCGGCGGCTCGCTGCGCGGCTCCTCGTACACCTGGTATGAATACTGTTTCGCCTCGTTATATCCCATAACGCCCATGAAATAGAGATCGAAGGCATTGAATTTACTGCTTGTCGGTCCACTGTACATGATTCCGGGCATGCCGGCCCCTTCCCAGACCCAGGTCCAGTGGCCGCAGCAGGAAGCAAGCCAGGCCACGGGATCGGTCTGCGGGTCCCACTCGCGCGGGCCGACCGCGGACTGGGCCGTGATCTTCACACCCCAGTAGTGATCTATCTCGTGAAAAAGAGACAGAGTGCTGTTTGCGTTTGGCAACGCCGGATCAGTGGATTCGAGGAATTCGACCGAGTTCATGTGCGGAATCTCGCGCAAGACCTTCCACGGTGCGCGGACGCCGACGATATTCCACGGGGGCAGGCCGTTATAAAGACTGTTGAGTGAACCCAAATTCCTGGCGGCAATACCGGTCGTACTGCCGTTCCAGAGCCATCCGGGCACTTCGTGCAGTGTGTACAGCGCGACAAAACTGTAGTTGGCCGGGTCGATGACCTGCGCAAGATCCTGCAGAATCCGATCCCAATCGAAATGTCCGGGCTGGGTTCGGATGTTGGGGTAGTTGACCGAATCGCGTGGCGTGTGCACATCGTCGACGGACTGGTATTCGAGAATCACCGCCGCGTCCCCGAAGAATGCGATGTTGGGCGCGGCCAGTGCGGGAGCGGCTTTGAAGCCGGCAGCCTCCGGAGTCTCAGCAACGGCACAGGGCCAGCGGTCGCTTTTTGTGGCGTTTCTCGGATTTGCTCCTGATTGGACGAAACTGGCGAGCGAGAACAGCCAGGCGGCGCAGATCATACCAACGCGTTTTCCCATGATTCCTCCTCCTCGATTCACAGCACTTGCAGGTTTTTGTCGATCTGAGTGGGCAAACTTCCAGCACGTTCAAAGAGTGCCTGAGCCTCGTTCCGGACATTTCACAGATTTAACCGGAAGCAGGACTCCCACACCGCGCAAGGATCGTTGCCAGGCAGAGACCTATAATGATATGCAAAAGTCTCAATAAAAACAAAGCAAAAAGCCGCAAACTTCTCAGCCGCGGTCTCAGCACAATTGTGTTGAGATTTATGAATAAAAGCCCTATTATTCCCCTTTGACGTACGCACCCCGTCCGCCCGCAGCTGAACGCCCGCGTTGGTCGGCCACAAGGCGCGCTGAACAAATCGGATTTCTCGCAAAGGATTTTACAGGAATGTCTACGAACGAAAACGCACCCGTTGCTCATTTTATCCGCAGAATTATAGCCGAGGATCTTGAAAAGGGCAAGAACGACGGCAAGGTCGCCACGCGTTTCCCGCCGGAGCCGAACG
>CAZTNL010000456.1:0-3372 GCA_964614885.1 uncultured Calditrichaceae bacterium
GGGATCATCGAAGCCGAGGATAGCCGGGGGCGTCAACTGGGAATCAACGGGTTTATCAATTTCTTCAAATCCAGCATCTACCTTTCCGGCGATGAGGTTATCGAGACCATCATGAACGGCATTCACGAGTTCAGCCCCAATCTCCTCAAAGACGATGTCTACCTGGTTCTCGCCAGTCTGAAGTAAGGAACATGAAAGACAGTTTTTCAGCAAAGACCCTGTCTTACGGCGTGGCCGGCCGCCGAAGCCCCCGCTTCCTGCGGTGGCTCCGCAGTGACAAGCCGCAGGTTAATGTCATTCTTTTTTTTGCAACCGTGGGGACCACCTTTGCCACCGGTTGGCTGCAGCACGGCCGTTGGCAGGCAGGCGCCTGGTACAGCTTTGGTATCATCTCAATCCTGTTTGCGCATGAAATGGGCCACTATCTTATGTGCCGGAAATACGGCGTGCAAGCGACGTTGCCGTATTTCATTCCGTTTCCTCCCTTGATAAACCCTTTTGGGACCATGGGCGCCGTTATCAAAATGGAATCGGCGCTTCCCAGCCGCAAGGCGCTGTTCGATGTGGCCGTTGCCGGGCCGCTCGCTGGACTGGCCCTGACCATACCGGCGATCTACTTCGGACTCGAAATGTCGCGGCCGGACATTGTCGACAAGGCGCACGCAGCCACGGAAGGCGTGGTTTACCTTGGCGAATCCCTGCTCTACAGCTTCCTGTCTGATTTGGCGCTGGGAAAGCTGCCCGAAAGCAAGGACGTTATGCTGCATCCGCTGGCGTATGCCGGGTGGGCCGGTTTGTTTGTCACGGCTTTGAATCTGCTGCCGATAGGGCAGCTCGACGGCGGGCACGTCGTCTATGCGCTCTTCGGCGAAAAGCATTCCCTTGTGGCCATCATTGCCGCGGTCGGGCTGGGCCTTGTGACGATTTTTGTGTTCCCGGGCTGGGCTCCGTTTCTGATCTTATTGATTTGGTTCGGCCTGCGCCACCCTCCAACTCTGGACGACACACCGCTGGATGGCACCAGGAAACTCATAGGCATCCTGACACTGCTCATATTCGCCCTTGCGTTTACTCCCGAGCCGTTCAAATTCTGATCGGCAGCGGCACGCGGGGTTTATCGCAGGAGGGCAGATGAGGGCCCTTCGCCCGATTTAATAAATTCCTGTCAAGTGCTTGTTTCAAACCATCTGCATCGCTATATTTTGCGCATGTGCTGAACCTGAAAGAGCGAGGAAGCCGCATGACATCCGCATTTCCCGAATCCATTGCCCTCGGGCGCCGTCCGACACCGGTAGAACACTTGCCTGAACTTTCGCGAATTTTTGAAGGCCCGGAAATCTATATCAAGCGCGATGACCTGACCGGCGTCGGGCTTAGCGGCAACAAGGTTCGAAAGCTGGAGTTTCTCCTGGCGGAGGCCAGGGAGCAGAACTGCGACTGTGTGATTACCTGCGGCGGTGCTCAGTCAAACCACGCGCGAACAACGGCTGTTGCCGCTGCCAAGGTTGGCCTGGGCTGCCATCTTGTACTGCGCGATGCGGCGCAAGCGCGAATCGATGGCAACCTCTTCATCAACCACCTCGTTGGCGCCGAGGTTCATAATGTTACTGCTGACGAGTACGAACAGGTAGAGGAAGTCATGCATGCGCTGGCCACAAAGTTGTCCGGCGATGGACATTGCCCGTATGTCATCCCGGAAGGTGGCTCCAACGAGACCGGAGCCCTCGGGTACATGCTGGCGGTTAAGGAGCTGAGCGAACAGCTCCGCGAGCGTAATCTCCGGCTCGACCATATCGTTGTGCCGGTTGGTTCCGGAGGCACTCTTGCAGGACTGCTTTTGGGAAAGTACCTTTTTGACCTGCCTGCCACCATTTACGGCATCAACGTTTGCGACGATAAGGCGTATTTCGTGCGGGTTGTGGGGAAGCTATTAAAAGCTACCGTACGAAAATTTGACCTACAGATAGATGTTCCGCGGAGCGCGATACGCATTATCGATGGGTATGTCGGAAAGGGCTACGGTCTGTGCGGTCAGGAGGAAATCGACATCATCAAACTGGTGGCCATGCGGGAGGGGCTCATCCTCGATCCGGTTTACACCGGCAAAGCCATGCTCGGACTGTCGGAGCAGATAAGAGAGGGCACGTTCAGAGCAAGCGAAACAGTCCTTTTCTGGCACACCGGGGGTATTTTTGGACTCTTTCCGAAGCGGGGCTTGTTTTTCTAGAGCGCCCGGTGCGGCTGAGTGCGGTCAGGTTAAATCGCCGGTTTCGAGGTCGGTGCCGAGTGCGTACTCGACCTCCAGGGGCGTGTTCTTGAGCCGGCCGGCCAGGCCCGCGCGGTCATCGATTGAGACGCTGGTGACGACGCGCTCCGCCAAAGAGCGAACCTGTTCGTGGCACTTGCGGATGATGGTCATGACATCATCCCAATCCCCCTCGATAATCATCCCCATTGCAGTAAGCTGGTAGTCGAGGCCGCTCTTGGCCACGATGGCCACGGCTTTGGCGACCAATTCTTTCGTTTCCTCGCCGGTTCCCACCGGCGTGATGCTCACATGTGCTAGCATAGTTCGGCCATGTTGGTTCAATGATCATGATTGATTGGGCACTCCGGACAAAACTAAGACTCTCGAAGCAAATGTCAAGACAAAAATGGTAACGCCTCGAAATAAATAGGTTGACATTTATCGTGGTGAATCGATATATTTTATCCGCTATTTCCAGCCAAATTGTGGTTACTCACCCAATAGAAATGGAGGGAGGGGTCGGGTCGGTGGCATGCATGGGCACTCGGTCCGACTCATAGATTTTGCGTACGAAGTCGCTTTTGCCAAAATACGCTCAGGTTTCCCGCAGCACTGCATTCGGCCTGCTTCTGGTCGTTCCGGTCTGGGCCGTTTACGAGTTGCTGACCTTCCACCTGAACGGTGGTTTGAGTGGGCCGGTACGCACCGGCGTCGATCTGCTGTTTAGTCGGTTGCTGCAAAATCTCTCCCTGCCGCCTGCGCTGACTGTCGCTCTGCCGATAGCGGTCGTGGTGCTTTATTTTACCAGGAACCATAACCGCGCAGTGCTCAGGTTGGGCAAGGCGCGCTACATCGGGTATATGTGCCTGGAGAGCTTGGCCTATGGGCTACTTTTTGGCGTCGTCGTAGGCAGTGCAACGGGCCTCGTGCTCACTCCGGCGCTCCCGCAAGCAGTGCCGACAAACCGACTCGCACTTCTGAGCATGAACCTGGGCGCCGGCATTTACGAGGAGTTTCTTTTCAGACTGATCGTGCTTTCCGGAGTCGTGGCGTTCCTTCGGCGTTCGGGGGTCTCGAACAATCATCTCGTCGTGGGCAGCGCCATTCTCATCAGCGCCGTTACA
>CAZTNL010000457.1:0-3366 GCA_964614885.1 uncultured Calditrichaceae bacterium
CTATCTCTCTTCGTATCCCTCATCATTCACATGCTCGTATGCGCGGCGGCCAGCGCATTTGAACAGGTCAAAGAGAGCGCCGTCGACTTTGCCGGGGTTCCAGAGAAACGGGTGCAGCGGATTCAACAGATGCTGGAAAATTCGCGCGCAGTGCTCCTGTCGTTAAGCGCAGCGGTCTACATGTCCAGCACACTCTTTATCACCCTAACCCTCCTCTGCGCCCTTAAGCTGGCAGACATGGCTGCGGTGAGTTGGCTCTGGGCCATCACTGCCGCGGTCGTTGGGCTTGCGACCAGCGAAATGATGATTCGGGAGGTTTGGGCCAAACGCTATGCCGCCAGCAAGAGCCTCGGGTTCATAGAAGTGATTTCCCTGCCGCTGGCGCTGTACGCCGCCTTGAGTTCGCCGTTGAGCACTCCGGTTGCGGCATTGCTCAATAAGCTGTCGACACGGCTCACCCCGAACGGCAACGGGCACCGCCACCAGAAAATTCTGGCCATTGTCGAAGATCGTGAAGACAGTGACCTCGAGGAAAATGAACGGGCCATGATTCACTCGGTCATGGAATTCGGGGAGACCGAAGTACATGAGATCATGGTTCCCAGAACCGATATGGTTTGCATCGACGAAAACACCGACCTGAAGACGTTGAACCGAATGATAGAAGAGAAGGGGCACTCCCGATTTCCGCTGTACGCAGAGGACGTCGATCACATCCTGGGCATCGTGCACGTCAAAGACCTGCTGGGGCAAGGGGATAGCAGTCGCTCCCGCCAACTAAACCTGAGTGAGCTGGCGCGGGAAGCACTCTTTGTGCCGGAAACCAAAAGACTCGATATTCTGTTAAAAGAGTTTCAGAAAGAAAAGCACCACATGGCGATAGTTGTCGATGAATATGGCGGCACCGCCGGCCTGGTTACCCTGGAAGACGTGATCGAGGAGATCATTGGAGACATCCAGGATGAGTACGACAAAGAACAGCCATTGGTGCGGCAAATCGGCGAAGGCGAGTGGCGTATCGACGCCAAGATAGACCTGCACGAGCTCAACGAAACGATCGGCGTCCAACTGCCGACCGACACCGACTACGAGAGTCTCGCCGGTCTCATCCTGAGCAAAACAGGGTATGTGCCTAAAGAAAACGAAACGGTCGAGCACGGGGACTACGAGTTTCTGGTTGAAAAGGTCGTTCGCAACCGTATCGTTTGTGTAAAAATGAGTTTAAAAGAAACCCAGCCGCAAACCGAAGAGCGGACCACGCAGGACCACCAATAGCGCGAGGTCCCGGGTAAACGCCGCTTTCGCTGACGGGCGCAAGTGTGGACACAGACGGATCGAATCTGCCACAACTAGTACGTTGATAATACACCTGTGGAAGGGAACCTGAATGAGCAAGAAGAATGTCGACAACACCATGACCAAAATCGTTTCACTTTGCAAACGACGCGGCTACATCTTCCCGTCAAGCGAAATCTATGGCGGCCTGGACAGTTGCTACGACTACGGCCCGATGGGCGTGGAGCTGAAAAAGAATATCAAAGCGTTCTGGTGGAAACACATGGTTCAGATACGCGATAATATCGTCGGTCTGGACGCCTCCATTCTCATGCACCCGCGTGTGTGGGAGGCGTCGGGCCATGTCTCCGGCTTCGTCGACCCGATGGTCGATTGCAAAACCTGTAAGGGCCGTTTTCGTTCCGACCATCTGGACACTTCACCCTGCCCGCAAAAACCCAGCAAGATGGTGACCGAATGCGGCGGCGAGCTTACCGATGTCCGTCAGTTCAACCTGATGTTCAAGACGCACATGGGCGCCGTGGAAGAGAACGCCTCAGTCGTTTACCTGCGTCCGGAAACCGCTCAGGGCATTTACGTCAACTACCAGAATGTCCTGCAGTCCTCCCGGCAAAAAGTCCCTTTCGGCATTGCACAAATCGGCAAGGCCTTTCGCAATGAGATTACTCCGCGCAACTTCATCTTCCGCACGCGCGAATTCGAACAGATGGAAATGCAGTTCTTCGTCAGGCCGGATGAAGATGAGAAATGGTTCGAATACTGGAAGGAAGAGAGAATCAACTGGTATGACGCGCTGGGCGTTGACAAAAGCAATCTTCGGTTCCATCCACACGGCGAAAAAGAGCTGGCCCACTACGCGAAAGCCGCTTTCGATATCGAGTACAACTTCCCGTTCGGCTGGAAAGAGCTCGAGGGCATTCATAACCGAACCGATTTCGATCTCAAGCGGCATCAGGAGTATGCCGGAAAAGACCTGCAATATTTCGACGAACCCAGCCGTGAACGCTTCACGCCGTACGTCATCGAGACATCGGCTGGATGTGACCGGACTTTGCTGACCTGTCTGGTCGATGCATACGAAGAAGAACAGCTGGAAAAGGATTCGCGCGTCGTCCTGCGTCTGTCACCGAAGATAGCTCCGATAAAGGCCGGTATTTTCCCGCTGGTTAAACGTGACGGCATGCCGGAAATGGCGCGGAAGCTTGCCGACGAACTCAAGCAGCACATGATGGTCTTCTACGACGAGGGCGGCGCCGTTGGCCGGCGTTACCGCCGCCAGGACGAAGCGGGGACGCCATTCTGCATTACCGTCGACTCCCAAACGCTCGAGGATAACAGCGTGACCATTCGTGAGCGCGACTCGATGCAGCAGGTGCGGGTTGCCACCGACAGTCTGCTGTCCTACCTGAAGGAACGCGTCGAGTAACCCGGACCGGGAAACCGGGAGCGTAAGCAGCGGGTTCACTGCGTCAGGTAAATGGGGTTAAAATAAATTGGGCCGGCCGCCACGGTAAATGCTTTATGCACATTATCATCCGTGATGCGCGACAACCGGCCCGGTGCCTATCGGGTGGGACCTGCTAAGCTCTGCGATGACGCCCTCCTACAGTGGTCCCGGTTCCCGATACGATTTCGGCCACGACTTACTTGGCGAACTGCTTCTTGATAAGTCCGACAATCGCGAGCAAGACCCCACCACCAACGCCGGAAGAGAGGACGTTGCTGACAATGTTGCCGATATCCATGGCCGAACCGCCGTCGCCGTTCATGGCGCCGAGCGCGCCCAGCAACTGACCACCCAGACCGCCACCGAGAATACCGACAATCGAGTTGCCGACGGTGCCCAGGCTGAGCTTCTTCATCAAGCCGCCGGCTGCATTGCCGCCAACAGCGCCACCCACGAGGTTCATGAGCAAAGTTTCCATCTTCTGCGTCTCCTTCTTTTGTTCCGAACTGCATTCAATTGACGACGGAAAGACCATCAGTTTTCGGGCCAAACTCCTACAGGTTAAGCCCAAGATACCCTATTTTCTTGTTTTTATTTCCCTTCCAGCGTACCGCAGAAGCTGA